>NZ_JBMOWQ010000174.1:0-61934 GCF_049310485.1 Pseudomonas sp. GZD-209 | reverse complement strand
CACTGGCTGAACCTGCTGCGCGCGATCGTCGCCGACCCGCAGGCGCGCATCGACCAGCTGCCGCTGCTGGGCGACGCCGAGCGGCAACTGCTCTGCCACACCTGGAACACCACCGCCAGCGCCTACGACGGCGAAGGCAGCGTGCACGGCGCCATTCAGGCGCAGGCCGCGCTGCAACCCGATGCCCTGGCACTGATCGACGGCGAACGCCGCTACAGCTACGCCGCGCTCAACGGCTGGGCCAACCGCCTGGCCCGCGAGCTGGTGGCCCAAGGGGTGGGCCCGGAGGTTCGGGTGGGCGTGTGCATGCAGCGCAGCGCCGAGTTGCTGGTGGCGCTGCTGGCGGTGCTCAAGGCCGGCGGCACCTACGTGCCGCTGGATCCGGATTACCCGGCCGAGCGGGTCGCCTACATGCTCGAGGACAGCCAGGCACGGCTGCTGCTGACCCAGGCGCAACTGGCCGAGCAGCTGCCGGCCAGCCAGGCCCGGGTGCTGCAGGTGGCCACCGACGGCGCCGACCTGGCGCACCACGCCAGCAGCGACCTGGCGCCGCGCGCGCTGGCCGACAACCTGGCCTACGTGATCTACACCTCCGGTTCCACCGGCAAGCCCAAGGGCGTGGCGATCGCCCACCGCAACGTGCTGGCGCTCAGCCACTGGAGCCGCCAGGTGTACAGCCAGGCCGATATCCAGGGCGTACTGGCGAGCACCTCGGTGTGCTTCGACCTGTCGGTGTGGGAGCTGTTCGTCACCCTCGGCAACGGTGGCTCGCTGGTGATGGCGCGCAATGCGCTGGAGCTGCCGGAGCTGGCGGCCCGCGACGAGGTGCGGCTGATCAACAGCGTGCCGTCGGCGGTGCTGGCGTTGCAGCGCGACGGGCAGATCCCGGCGGGCGTGCGCATCGTCAACATGGCCGGCGAGCCGCTCAAGCAAGGGCTGGTGGATGCGCTGTACGCGCAGGGCACGGTCGAGCACGTGTACGACCTGTACGGCCCGTCGGAAGACACCACCTATTCCACCTGGACCCGGCGCACGGCCGGCGGCACGGCCAACATCGGCCGGCCGCTGCACAACACCCGCGCCTACATCCTCGACGGCCAGCTGCAGCCGGTGCCCCAGGGCGCGGCGGGTGAGCTGTACCTGGCCGGCGACGGCATCACCCGCGGCTATCTGCTGCGCCCGGGGCTGAGCGCCGAGCGCTTCGTGCCTGACCCGTTCGGCGCCGCTGGCGAGCGCTTGTACCGCACCGGTGACCTGACCCGTTACCGCGCCGACGGGGTGATCGAATACGTTGGTCGCATCGACCACCAGGTGAAGATCCGCGGTTTCCGCATCGAGCTGGGCGAGATCGAGGCGCGCCTGCTGCAACAACCCGAAGTGCGCGAAGGCGTGCTGCTGGCGCTGGAGGGTGCCAACGGCCAGCAACTGGTGGGCTACGTGGTGGCCCAGGGGCCGGTCGCGGACGCGGCTGCGCTGCGCGAGACCCTGCGCAGCCGGCTCAAGGCGGTGCTGCCGGAGTACATGGTGCCGGCGCAGCTGGTGTTCCTCGACGCCTTGCCGCTGACCCCCAACGGCAAGCTCGACCGCAAGGCGCTGCCGGCGCCGCAGGCGAGCCTGGCGCAGGCCTACGTGGCCCCGCGCAGCGCGCTGGAGCAGCGCCTGGCGGCGATCTGGCAGGAGGTGCTCAAGCGCGAGCAGGTCGGCTTGACCGACAACTTCTTCGAGCTGGGCGGCGACTCGATCGTGTCGATGCAGGTGGTCAGCCGTGCCCGCCAGGCGGGGATTCGCTTCACGCCCAAGGAGCTGTTCCAGCACCAGACCGTGCAAGGCTTGGCCGGGGTGGCCAGGCTGGAGGAGGGCGCTGCGCAGATCGATCAGGGCCCGGTCGAAGGTGAACTGACCTTGCTGCCGATCCACCAGCATTTCTTCGCCACCGCGATCCCCGAGCGTCACCACTGGAACCAGTCGGTGCTGCTCAAACCGTTGCAAGCGCTGGACGGTGCACGCCTGGAGCAGGCGCTGCAGCGCCTGGTGGAGCACCATGACGCACTGCGCCTGCGCTTTGTCGAAGCGGCCGGCCAGTGGCAGGCAAGTTTCGCCGCGGTGCAGGCGCACACGCCGCTGCTGTGGCAGGAGTCTGTTGCCGACCTGGACGGCTTGCAGGCCCTTGGCGAGCGCGCCCAGGCCAGCCTCGACCTGGGCAACGGCCCGCTGCTGCGCGCGGTGCTGGCCAGCTTGCCAGGCGGCGAGCAGCGCCTGTTGCTGGTGATCCACCACCTGGCGGTGGATGGCGTGTCCTGGCGGATCCTCTTCGAAGACCTGCAATTGGCCTACAACGGCCAGGCCCTGCCGGCCAAGACCAGTTCGCTGCAAGCCTGGGCCAGCCGTCTGCAGGCGCATGCCAATGGCCCTGCGCTGCAGGACCAGGCCAACTACTGGTTGGCCGCCGGGGCCCAGGGCGCCGAGCTGCCGCGTGACCATCGGGTGGACCAGGCGCTCAACCGCGACGCCAGCAGTGTCAGCAGCCACTTCGACAAGGCCCTGACCCGGCAGCTGTTGCAACAGGCCCCGGCGGCATACCGCACCCAGGTCAACGACCTGCTGCTGGCCGCGTTGGCCCAGGTGATCAGCGGCTGGACCGGCGACAGCGCGGTGCGTATCCAGCTCGAAGGCCATGGCCGTGAAGACCTGTTCGACGACATTGACCTGACCCGCACGGTGGGCTGGTTCACCAGCCTCTACCCGGTCAGCCTGACCCCGGCCAATGGTGCCGAGGCGACCATCAAGGCGATCAAGGAGCAATTGCGCGCAGTCCCGGACAAAGGCCTGGGCCATGGCTTGCTGCGCCACCTGGGTGCGCCTGGGCTGCGCGAGCAGTTGGCGGCACAGCCTGCAGCCCGCATCACCTTCAACTACCTGGGGCAGTTCGATGGCAGCTTCGACCAGCCCGAGGCGCTGTTGCGCCCGGCCGGCGAGGCTGCGGGCCTGGACCAGAGCGGCGACGCGCCGCTGGGCAACTGGCTGATGGTCGATGGCCGGGTCTACGATGGCGAACTGAGCCTGAGTTGGACCTTCAGCCGGGCGATGTTCGAACCAGCTACCATCGAGCGTCTGGCCAAGGCCTACGAGGCGGCGCTGGCGGCGCTGGTGGGCCATTGCCTGGCCGAGGACGCGCACGGCTTCACGCCTTCCGACTTCCCCCTGGCAACCCTTGACCAGGCCCAGCTGGACAGCCTGGGCCTGCCTGCGGCACAGGTCGAGGACCTCTACCCACTGTCGCCGATGCAGCAGGGCATGTTGTTCCACACCCTGTACGAGCAGCGTGCCAGTGAATACGTCAACCAGATGCGCCTGGACGTCGATGGGCTCGAGCCCGAGCGCTTCGCCCAGGCCTGGCAGGCGGCCATTGACGCCCATGACATCCTGCGCAGCGGGTTTGTCTGGCAGGGCGGTGTGGCGCAGCCACTGCAAGTGGTGTACCGCCAGGCGCAACTGCCGTTCCAGGTGCTGGACTGGCGCGAGCATGCCGAGCGCGATGCCGCGCTGCAGGCGCTGGTGGCCGAGGAGATGGCCCAGTGCACCGAGCTTGGCCGTGCCCCGCTACTGCGCATCGCCCTGGTACGCCTGAGCGAGACCGCCTACCACCTGGTCTATACCCACCATCACCTGCTGCTCGACGGCTGGAGCAACTCGCAGTTGCTCGGCGAGGTGCTGCAGCGCTACAACGGCCAGTTGCCGAGCCTGGCCAGTGGGCGCTTCCGTGACTACATCGCCTGGCTGCAAGGGCGCGATGCTGCTGCCTGCGAGCGTTTCTGGCGCGAGCAGTTGACCGCGCTGCAGGCCCCGACCCTGCTCGCAGCCGCCTTGCCCGCGCCAGCCGAGGCCGAGGCTGGGCTTGCGCATCTGCACAGCAGCTTGACGCGCAGCCACACGGCGGCCCTGGGCGAGTTCGCCCGGCAGCAGAAGATCACCGTCAACACCCTGGTGCAGGCGGCCTGGCTGCTGCTGTTGCAACGCTATACCGGCCAGCCCACGGTGTGCTTCGGCGCCACCGTGGCCGGCCGTCCCGCCGAACTGAAGGATGTCGAGCAGCAGATCGGCCTGTTCATCAACACTTTGCCGGTAGTGGCTGGCCCGCTGCCCGAGCAGTGCATCGGCGACTGGCTGCAGGCGCTGCAGGCGCAGAACCTGGCGCTGCGTGAGCAGGAGCATACGCCGCTGGCGGATATTCAGGGTTGGGCCGGGCAGCGTGGCGAAGCCCTGTTCGACACCTTGCTGGTGTTCGAGAACTACCCGGTGGCAGAGGCGCTGCAGGAGGCGTCGCCGCAGGACCTGCGCTTTGGCGCCATCGCCCACCATGAGCAGACCAACTACCCGCTGACCCTGGCGGTCAACCTGGGCGAGCGCATGGACCTGCACTTCAGCTACGACGGTGAGCGCTTCGATGCCGCACAACTGCGCCAGCTCGACAGTCACCTGCAGTTGCTGTTGCTGGCCCTGGCCGACAACCCGCGACGTTGTCTGGGCCAGTTGAACCTGGTGCAAGGCGAGCAGCAGCACCAACTGGCGCGCTGGAACGCCAGCGGCCGGGTGTTCGCCGCCGCGCAACCGGTGCACCAGCTGGTGCGGGACCAGGCGCTGCGCAGCCCGGACGCCGTGGCGGTGCGGGCCGGCAACGAGCAGTTGAGCTACGCCCAGCTCGACGCCCAGGCCAACCGCCTGGCCCATCGCCTGCTGGCCGCAGGCCTGGGCCGCGACCAACTGGTCGGCGTGGCGGCCGAGCGCAGCCTGGAGATGGTGGTCGGCTTGCTGGCCGTGCTCAAGGCGGGTGCCGCCTATGTGCCGCTGGACCCGGCCTACCCGCGTGAGCGGCTGGCCTACATGATCGAGGACAGCGGCATCGAACTGCTGCTGACCCAGGCATCGCTGCGTGAGCGCCTGCCGGCGCTGGACGGCCTGCAGGTGCTGGAACTCGGCGCGGATTGCGTCGATCAGCCGGCCCGCGACCCGCAGGTGGCGGTGCACGAGGACAACCTGGCGTATGTCATCTACACCTCCGGCTCGACCGGCCAGCCCAAGGGTGTCGCGCTGCGCCATGGCGCGCTGACCAACCACATGCTGTGGATGCGCGAGCAACTGGCGCTGCAGGCCGACGACCGGGTGCTGCAGAAGACCGCCTTCAGCTTCGATGCTTCGGTGTGGGAGTTCTGGGCGCCCCTGATCGATGGCGCGCAGCTGGTGATGGCTGCGCCGTCGCTCAACGACGACTTGACCGCGCTGTGGGCGATGGTCGCCGAACAGCAGATCAGTGTGCTGCAGATGGCCCCGTCGCTGCTGCAGGCGTTGCTGCCACACGCCGATGCCGGGCAACTGGCCGGCCTGCGTCAGCTGTACATGGGTGGCGAGGCATTGCCGGCGACCCTGGTCAGCCAACTGCGGGCCTGCTGGCAGGGCCGCCTGTGCAACCTCTACGGGCCGACCGAGGCGACCATCGACAGCAGCTTCCTGCTGCTGGGTGACGGCCCTGACGGTGCGGTGACGCCGATTGGCCGGCCGCTGGCCAACGTGCAGCTGTGGCTGCTGGATGCCTGGCTGCACCCTGTGGCGCCGGGCGTGACGGGCGAACTGATGATTGCCGGCGATTCCCTGGCCCGTGGCTACCACGGGCGCCCTGGACTGACCGCCGAGCGCTTCCTGCCCAACCCGTTCGGTGCGCCGGGCAGTCGCCTGTACCGTAGCGGCGACCTGGCGCACCAGCGTGGCGACGGGGTGGTCGAGTACGCCGGGCGTATCGACCATCAGGTGAAGATCCGCGGCCTGCGCATCGAACTGGGCGAGATCGAGGCCTGCCTGGCGCGCCATGCCCAGGTGCGCGAGGCGGTGGTGCTGGCGCAAACGCTGGAACAGGGCCAGCAACTGGTGGCCTATGTAGTGGCCCAGCCGGGCAGCGAAGCGCAGGCATTGCGCGAGACATTGCGGGCCGAGCTGCTGGCGCAGCTGCCGGGGTACATGGTCCCTGGCCATATCCTGTTGCTCGATGGCTTGCCATTGACCGCCAACGGCAAGCTCGACCGCAAGGCCCTGCCGTTGCCTGACCGCGAGCAGGCAACCCAGGCCTACCAGGCGCCGGTGAGCGACCTGGAGCAACGCCTGGCGCAACTGTGGCAGGACGTGCTCAAAGTCGAGCGGGTTGGCCTTGCCGACAACTTCTTCGAACTGGGCGGCGATTCTATCGTGTCGATCCAGTTGGTCAGCCGTGCCCGTCAGGCGGGGATTCGTTTCACGCCCAAGCAGCTGTTCCAGCTGCAGACGGTGCAGGCGCTGGCCAGCGTCGCGCAACTGGGTGAGGCGCCGCTGGGCGAGGCCCAGGGCCCTGCCCGTGGGGCGCTGACCCTGTTGCCGGTGCACCAGGTGTTCTTCGACACAGCGGTGCCCGAGCGCCACCACTGGAACCAGTCGGTACTGCTCAAACCGGTGCAGGCCCTGGATGCCGAGCGCCTGCGCCAGGCGCTGGCCACGGTGCTGGCCCACCACGATGCCCTGCGTCTGCGTTTCGCCCAGGGCGAGGGTGGCTGGCAGGCGCACTTTGCCGAGGCGCTCGACACTGAGCTGCTGTGGCAGGTGCAGCTTGCGCCCGGGCAGACCCTGGAGGCGTTCGCCGAGCAGGCGCAACGCAGCCTTGACCTGGGCCACGGCCCGCTGCTGCGCGCGGTACTGGCCCAGTTGGCCGATGGTGAGCAGCGCCTGTTGCTGGTGATCCACCACCTGGCCGTGGATGGCGTGTCGTGGCGGATCCTGTTCGAAGACCTGCAACTGGCCTATCAGGGTCAGGTACTGATGCCGCGCACCAGCTCGATCCAGGCCTGGGCCGAGCGGCTTAAGGCCCATGCCCGCAGCGAACAGGTGCTGGCCGAGCGTGACTACTGGGTGGCCCAGCTCGAGGGCGTGCGTGGCGACCTGCCACGGGACCGTGCCGTGGAGCAAGGTGAGAACCGCCATGCGCTGACCGTGCATGCCGAGCTCGATAGCACCCGCACCCGACAACTGCTGCAGGAAGCCCCGGCGGCCTACCGCACCCAGGTCAACGACCTGTTGCTGGCCGCGCTGGCCCAGGTGGTCAGCCAGTGGACCGGCGAGGCCTCGGTGCTGGTGCAACTGGAGGGGCATGGCCGCGAGGCGCTGTTCGATGACATCGACCTGACCCGTACCGTCGGCTGGTTCACCAACCTGTACCCGGTGAAGCTGAGCCCGGCGGCGCAGCCCGGTGCCAGCATCATGGCGATCAAGGAGCAATTGCGCGCCATCCCGGACAAGGGCCTGGGCCATGGCCTGCTGCGTTTCCTCGGTGAGCCTGCGACCCGTGCCGCGCTGGCGGCGTTGCCGGTGCCACGGATCACCTTCAACTACCTTGGCCAGTTCGATGCCAGCTTCGAGGCCGACAGCACGCTGTTCCTGCCGGTGGCCGAGGCAAAGGGCCAGGAGCAGTCGGACCAGGCGCCGCTGGACAACTGGCTGACCATCAACGGCCAGGTGTATGACGGCGTGCTCAGCCTGGCCTGGAGTTTCAGCGGCGAGATGTTCGACGCCAGCACCATCCAGCGCCTGGCCGATGCCTACGTGACGGCGTTGCAAGGGCTGGTCGAGCATTGCCTGGCGCCAGGCGCGGGTGGCGTCACCGCCAGTGATTTCCCACACAGTGGCCTGGCCGCCAGGCAGCTGCGCCAACTGCCGTTCCCGGCCCGTGAGGTCGAGGACATCTACCCGATGTCGCCGATGCAGCAGGGCATCCTGTTCCACAGCCTGGAAGCCGCCGGCAATAGCCTGTACGTCAACCAGCTCAGCGTGGCGGTGGAGCAGCTCGACGCCGAACGCTTCGTCGGCGCCTGGCAACAGGTGGTCGAGCGCCACGAGATCCTGCGCAGCGCGTTCTGGACCAGCCCTGAACTGAGCCAGCCGTTGCAGGTGGTCAAGCGCCGCGCACCGCTGTCGGTCGAGCAGTTGGACTGGCGTGGCCGCACGGTCGACAGCGCCGCCATCGAGGCACTGGTGCAGGCTGACTGCGCGCGTGGCTTCGACTGGCTGACACCGCCGTTGATGCGCCTGACCCTGGTGCGCCTTGACGACGACCGTCACCACCTGATCTGGACCAGCCACCACATACTGATGGACGGCTGGAGCAGTTCGCGGCTGTTCGGCGAGGTTCTCGAGCTGTATGCCGGCCGCGCGCTGCCGGCCAAGCGCGGACGCTACGGCGACTACATCGCCTGGCTGCAGGCCCAGCCGCAACAGGCGCTGGAGCAGTTCTGGAAGGGGCGCCTGGCGTTGTGCGAAGGGCCGACCAGCCTGGCCGACGCGGTGCACCCGAAACCCGCCGCCGAGCTGTTGGGCCACGATGCGCTCTACCTGCAGTGGGATGCGCCGCGCACCGCGTTGCTGCGCGAACGCGCCCAGGCCCTGCGCGTGACTGCCAACACCCTGGTGCAGGCCGCGTGGCTGCTGTTGCTGCAGCGCTACACCGGCCAGCAGGCGGTGTGCTTTGGTGCCACCGTGGCGGGCCGACCGGCGAGCCTGGCCGGGGCGGATGAGATGCTCGGGCTGTTCATCAACACCCTGCCGATCATCCACCAGCCTACGCCGCAGGCCTCGCTCGGCCAGTGGCTGCAGGCGTTGCAGGCACACAACCTGGAGGTGCGTGACCACGAGCATGCTTCGCTGGCGGATATCCAGCGCTGGTCGGGGCAGGGTGGTCAGGCGCTGTTCGACAGCATCCTGGTGTTCGAGAACTACCCGGTCGACGAGCGCCTGCAGCAACCAGATCCGTCGGCGCCGCGCTTTGGCAAGGTGCAGTCGCGGGATGTGACCAACTTCGCCATGGACCTGGCGATCAAGCTGGGCGATACCTTCGAGGTGGAGTTCCTGTACCTGCGCAACCGCTTCACCGCCGAGGCGGTGACGCAGATCCGCGGGCATTTCGAGGCCTTGCTGCAGGCCCTGCTGCAACCGGGCGAGCGGGCCATCGGCGCGCTGGCGCAGGTGGTGCAGGGCGCCGCGCAACCGGCCGTGGCCAAGGCACCGGCACGCCTGCTGCCGCAGTTGATCGGCGAGCAGGCCCAGGCCCAAGCCCAGGCCGTTGCGGTGGTCTGCGGCGAAGCGCAGCTCAGCTATGGCCAGCTCGAGCAGCGTGCCAGCCAGTTGGCGGCACGCCTGGTGCAACTGGGTGCCGGCCCCGAGACCTTTGTCGGCGTGGCCCTGGAGCGCTCGGTGGACAGCGTGGTGGCCCTGTACGCGGTGCACAAGGCCGGCGCTGCCTTCGTGCCGCTGGACATCGGTTACCCGCGTGAGCGGCTGCAATGGATCATGCAGGACTCGGGCATGGGCATCCTGCTCAGCCAGCGTTCGCTGCGTGAGCGCCTGCCGCAGGTCGACGGCGCGCTGCGTCTGGAACTGGAGGACCTCGACCCGCAGGCCCCGCGCTTGGCACAGGCAACGGTGACGGACGCCGACCAGCTGGCCTACCTGATCTATACCTCCGGCTCGACCGGCCTGCCCAAGGGCGTGGCGGTCAGCCACGGCCCGATCGCGCGGCATTGCGAGGCGATCATCCAGCGCTATGGCATGGGCCGCGAGACCCGCGAGCTGCTGTTCATGTCGTTTGCCTTCGACGGTGCCCAGGAGCGCTGGCTTTCGACCCTGGCCGCCGGCGGGCGCCTGGTGCTGCGTGACGAGCGCCTGTGGACGGCGGAAGAAACCTGGAATGCCTTGCACCAGCACGGCATCACCATTGCCTGCTTCCCACCGGCCTACCTGCAACAACTGGCCGAATACGGCGAAGGGCGTGACAACCCACCACCGGTGGACACTTACTGCTTCGGCGGCGACGCGGTGGCCAACAGCAACTTCGAACTGGTCAAGCGCACCCTGCGCCCACGCCAGTTCACCAACGGCTACGGCCCCACCGAAACGGTGGTCACGCCGTTGCTGTGGAATGCCGCCGGCGACGCCAACTGCAATGCGGCGTACGCGCCGATCGGCAGTGGGGTGGGGGCGCGCAGCCTGTACATCCTCGATGCACAGCTGAACCCGGTGCCCGAGGGCGTGGCCGGCGAGCTGTACATCGGTGGCTATGAACTGGCCCGTGGCTACCACCGCCGCCCCGGCTTGACCGCCGAGCGCTTTGTTGCCGATCCGTTCGGCGACGCTGGCGGGCGCCTGTACCGTACCGGTGACCTGGTGCGCCGCCGCGCCGATGGTGTGGTGGATTACCTCGGCCGCCTCGACCATCAGGTGAAGGTGCGTGGCTTCCGCATCGAACTGGGCGAGATCGAAGCGCGCCTGGCAGCGCAGCCGGGCGTACGTGAGTCGCTGGTGATCGCCCGCGACAGTGCGGCCGGCAAACAACTGGTCGGCTACGTGGTGGCCGAGCCACAGGCCGGGCTCGGTGAGCGCCTGCGCGGTGCCTTGGCCCAGGAACTGCCGGACTACATGGTGCCAGCCCTGGTGATGGTGCTCGCGGCCATGCCGCTGAGCCCGAACGGCAAGGTTGACCGCAAGGCGCTGCCTGAGCCGGACTTCCAGGGCCGTGCCTACGTGGCGCCGCGTAATGCCGTCGAGCGGCGCCTGGCGCAGATCTGGCAGGAGGTACTGGAGCTTGAGCAGGTGGGGGTCACCGACAACTTCTTCGAGATCGGTGGTGACTCGCTGCGCATCCTCAAGGTGCTCGGCAAGGTGCGCGGCGAGCCGCAACTGGGCCTGGACCTGAAGCTGCGCGACATCATGGGCAAGCCGACCATCGCCGAGCTGTCTGGCTACCAGGCCGAGCAGGGCAGCCTCGATCCGTTGTTGCTGCTCAATGCGCGGGTGGCGGGGGTGGCGCCGTTGTTCTGCATCCATGCCGGCTTCGGCACGGTGTTCGACTACGAGCCGCTGGCGCGTCGCCTGGACGGGGTGCGCAGTGTCTATGGCCTGCAGAACCGCATGCTGCTGGACCGTGAGTGGATGGACGACAGCCTGCAGGCGATGGCCATCGACTATGCCCAGTACATCCGCCAGAAGCAGGCCGAGGGGCCCTACCATCTGTTGGGCTGGTCGCTTGGCGGTACCCTGGCGGCGCTGGTTGCCCGCGAGCTGCGTGAGCAGGGCCAGCAGGTGGCGCTGCTGGGGCTGGTCGACAGCTTCGTGCCCCAGGCTGGCCAGGTGGCCGATGTGCAGGGTTGGGGCGAGGACCTGCCGGGTTACCTGGCGGTGATCTTCGACTGCGAGGCCCAGGCATTGCCTGCGCTGGATGCCGTGGCCGATGGTGACGTGGTGGCCCTGCAGGGTCTCATCGAAACCCTGCAGGCCCAACGCGGCGCTGCGGGCCATGCGGGCTTCGCTGCCGAGGAGTTGGCGCACACCTTCGTGGTCGCCATGCGCCTGAAAGCGCTGGCGGCGCAACTCGAACAGGTGCCGGCAGTTGATTGCCAGGCCCGCCTGTGGTGGGCCGGTGGCCAGGATGAGGCGTTGACCGGCGCCTTCGAACAGGGCCTGGGCGGCGTCACGCAGACGCAGGTGATCGATGGGGTTTCCCATTACCAGATCATCAAGAGCGAGCCGTTGCTGCAGGCCCTGGCCGGGCAGCTCAGGCTAGCCCAGGACGTCGAAGGCTGAAAGCACAGGCCGGCCCCGCAAGGGGTCGGCCTTTTGCTTTATTGGCAGGCGGCTGGTTCGTCTAATCAGAGTCTTCTTCAGCAAGGATCCATTCGATGCCATTGCATCCCGACTTGGCGGGCTTTCTCGAGCTCGTCGAACTTGGCCGCATGAGCGGCAAGAGCCAGCCCATGCATACGCTGGACGTGGCCCAGGCCCGCCTGGAATTCGAAAACGCCTCGCAGATCCTTGATGCCAGCCCGCCCCAGGCGGTGCAGGTGCAGGCCCTGTCGATCCCGGCGCGTGATGGCCATGCCATCGCCGCGCGGCTGTACTGCCGGCCCGACTGTGCCGATACGCAGCAACCCGTGCTGCTGTACCTGCACGGCGGCGGTTATGTGGTGGGCAGCCTCGACTCCCATGACGTGGTGTGCCGGCGCCTGGCGCTGGCGGGGGATTTCGCGGTGCTGGCCCCGGACTACCGGCTGGCGCCGGAGCACCCGTTCCCGGCGGCGCTGCACGACTGCCTGGATGCGGCCACCTGGCTGGCCGAACAGGGCGCGGCGCTGGGCCTGGACAGCGGCCGGGTGGCGGTGGGCGGCGACAGCGTCGGGGCGACCCTGGCCACGGTGCTGGCGATCACTGCGGCGCACCAGCCCGAGGAGCTGGCGCTGCGGCCACGGGCGCAGTTGCTGTTCTACCCGGTGGCCGAGGCCAGCACCACACGGGCGTCCCATGCCCGCTATGGCGAGGGTTACCTGCTGGAGACCGCGACGCTGGACTGGTTCTACCGGCACTATGCGCCGACCATGGCCGATGACTGGCGGGTTTCCCCGCTGCGCATCGAGCAACTGCGCCCGTTGGCGCCGGCGCTGGTGTCGCTGGCCGAATACGACCCGCTGTTCGACGAGGGCGTGGCCTGGGCCGAGCGCCTGGAGCACAGCGGTACCCAGACCACCTTGCAGGTGCAGGCGGGCTTGACCCATGACTTCCTGCGCATGCATGGCATGGTCTCGGAGGTGGAGGGGATCTACCGGCACCTGGGGCAATGGTTGGACGAGCGGCTCCGATAGCGCTGCGCCGAAAACGAAAAGGCCGCCCGAGGGCGGCCTTTTCGTGTTTGCAGGGTGGGCTCAGTAGGTAGCGCGCACGGTAAGGGTGAAGTTGCGTGGCTCGCCGTAGAAGTTGCCGTTGGCCGAGGTGCCGACGGTCTGGTAGTACTTCTTGTCGAAGATGTTGTTGGCGTTGACGATCGCCGACCAGTTCTTGTCGATCTGGTACTCCGCGCTCGAGTTCCAGATGGCGTAGCCGGCCTGGGCGAACTTGAACTCCTCGGCTTGGCCGTCGTACTGGCCAGTGGCAGGGTTGTACGGGTTGACCATGCCGCTGCGGCTGTTGGTGCTTTGCGCGGTGACGCCCAGGCCCAGCTTCCACTTGTCCAGCTCGCCCGGCAGGCGGTAGGTGCCCCACAGCTTGAACAGGTGTTTGGGGGTGACGGCCGAGTAGATGGCGCGGGTTTCGTCACCGGCCCTGTCGATGGTGTGGTTGTAGGTGTAGCCGGCGAACAGCTCGAGGCCGGTGAGCACCTCGCCGCTGATTTCGGCATCGAAGCCTTCGCTGACCACTTCACCCTGGTTGAGGTAGCAGCAGTTGTTGGCGCCGAATTCCTGCGGGTAACGCGAGTCGAGTACTGCCGCGCCTTCCTGCTCGATGCGGTAGATGGCGAAGCTGGTGTTGATCTTGTCTTCGAACAGCAGGCCTTTGAGGCCGACCTCGTAGTTCTTCGAGGTGGCAGCGTCCAGTGCCTGGTTGGGGTAGCCCACTTGCAGGAACTGTGGCTTGTAGGTCTCGGCGTAGCTGACGTAGGCGGTCCACTGCGGTGTCAGGTCGTAGGTCAGGCCGGCGTACGGGGTGGTCACCCCTTGTTCCTTGAAGCGGCGGTGGTAGGGCGCAGGGTCATCGAGCACGTTGCCGAAGTCGTCGAAGAACACTTCGACGTCGCGGTACTTGTAGGTGGCAACGCGCGCGCCGAGGATCAGCTTGGTCCGGTCGGTCAGCGACAGGCGGGTCATGCCGTAGTAGCCGTACTTCTCGGTGGTGTTGTCGTCGGTCTTGTTCGGTGTGCTGCCCGGGTTGGCGGGCGTGACCGGGTTGAAGATGTCGAGCGGGGTGAAGTTGAGCAGGCCCCAGCGCTGCACGGTGTAACCGTCGGCGTGGGAGTAGTCGGCGCCCACCAGCACATCGTGGCGCAGGCCGAACAGGTCGAAGCCGCCCTTGACGTAGCTGTTGATGCCCTTGCGCTCCAGGCCGGTCTTGGCTGGGTAGTTCAGCCACATGGTGCCGGTTCCGGTGAGCGGGTCGACGGCGCCGTTGGCGAACAGCGAGTTGCCGTTGCGGTCCATGTCCATGTAGGTGAGGTCGGTAGTCCACACCCAGTCTTCGTTGAAGTTGTGGTCGAGCTTCAGGTAGGCCTGCTTGGTCTTTTCGTGCACCGAGCCCCAGGAGGCGAGGTAGGCGGTCTTGCGTGACAGGCCGATGTCATCGCCGTTCTTGTAGCGCGGCAGGCCGCCGAAGTTGGGAATACCTTCGTTCTCCTGGTAGCTGGCGCCGACGGTGAGCAAGGTGTCCGGGCTCAGGTCGAACTCCAGGGAGCCGTAGAACAGGTGCTTCTCCATGTTGGCGCCGTCGTAGAAGAACTGGTTGTTCTGGTACGCCATGCCTGCGCGGCCACGGATATTGCCGCTTTCGGTCAGCGGGCCGGTGACGTCGAGCTCGCTGCGGTAGGTGTCCCAGCTGCCGGCCGAGGCCGAGAACTTGAGCTGGTTGTGGTCCAGGGCGCGCTTGCGCACCAGGTTGATGGTGCCGCCGGGGTTGCCGCTGCCCGAATACAGGCCGTCGACGCCGCGCAGGAACTCGACGTGGTCGTACTGGGCCAGGTCCAGTTGGCTGATCGAGCCGTAGCCGGAGATCGCGGTGTCCATCGGTGCGCCGCCGTCGAACTGGATGTTCGACACGGCAAAGCCGCGGGAGAAGAAGTTGGTGTCGTTGCCCAGCGAGGAGCCGGAGGCGCCGTTCTTCTGCAGGGTGACGCCGGTGGTCTTGTCCAGGGCGTCGGTCAGGGTGGTGAGGTTCTGGTCCTCGATGCGCTGGCGGGTGACCACCGATACCGAATGCGGCACTTCCTTGATCGACTGGGCGATCTTGCTGCCGACGGTGGTGGCGCCCGTGGTGTAGGAACCGGTGTTTTCGGTGGTCTGGCCCAGGGCCGCGGCATTCACCGAGGTGGCGCCCAGGTTGATGGTGCCTTCGCTGGCGTCAGTGGGTACCGAAAAGATGACGGTGCTGCCCTCCAGGGTGTAGCTCACCCCGGTGCCACGGACCATTTCGGCCAGTGCCTGCTCAGGTTCGTAGGTGCCCTTGACCGGCGACGAACGCAGGTTGGCGAGCATGTCGGGGCTGTAGACGAACTGCAGGTTGGTGCGCTTGCTGATGGCCTGCAGGGCGCTGGGCAGTGGCTGGGCGGGAATGTCCAGGGCGATCGGGGCGGCCTGCAACTGGGCGGTGTAACCGATGACCAGTGCTGTGCTGAGGGCCAGGATCGGGCGGAAGGTGGAGCGTTTTTTATGTGCTGGCGAAGGGCTCATGGGACTGCCTGTTGTAATTAAGATGTTGTGCTAATTGCGAATGGTTATGGTTATAAGACGCAGGGCGTAAAAAAACCGGAAAAGAATTCCCGGTTTTTTCCTACATCAGGCGCTGACGCGTTCGCTGACGACCCGCCCGGCCTCCATGCGCACCAATTGGTCGGCGCAATCGAAGTAACGGTCGTCGTGGGAGATCACGATGATGGTCTTGCCCAGGCGTTGCAGGTCAGGCAGCAACTCGGTGTAGAACACCCGGCGGAATGTCGGGTCCTGGTCGGCTGCCCATTCATCGAACACCAGCACCGGGCGCCCCTCGACCCAGGCATTGACCAGTGCCAGGCGTTTGCGCTGGCCGGTCGACAGGTCGGTGGTGCTGAAGCGTCCATCCTCCACGCTGACCTTGTGGGCGATCTCCAGGCGTCGCAGGTACTGGTCGGCCTGGGCCGGCAGGGCCTGGTCGGCCTGGATCACGTCGTCGAACAGGTAGTAGTCGGCGAAGATGGTGGTGAACAACTGGCGATAGTCGTCGCGATTGACATGTTCCACCGGCTGGCCATCGAGGCGGATGACGCCTTGCTGTGGCGCATACAGGCCCAGCAGCAACTTGATCAGGGTGGTCTTGCCACAGCCGTTCTCACCCACGATGAAGACGATCTCGCCCTGTTCGATGCGCAAGTTCACCGGCCCCAGGCAGAACGGAGCCTGCTCGCCGACGGGCGGGAAGGCATAGCGCACATCGACCAGCTCCAGCTGCTCGATGCTGCGCCCGGTCTGCACAGGGGCGTCGAGCACCAGGTGGGGTTCAGGCGAGGAGAAACGCTGCGACAGTTCGGCAATGCGGGCGAAGGCAATGCGCGCCTTGCTGACGAGCGGCAAGGTACCGATCAGGTGCTCCAGCGGCCCTTTCATGTACAGCAGCACCAGCACGAAGCCGCTCATCACGCTCTTGTCGCCGCTCGGCCAGAACGCCTGCAACGCCAGGGCCAGGCCGATCACCACGAAGAACAGCATCGAGCCGAAGGCCTTGGCCACGACGAAGGTGTTGATCGCCTTGACCTGGGTGTTGCAGATGAAATCGGCGGTGCCGACGATGCCCTGGGTGAACATGCGTTTGCGCCGTGGCCGGTGGATGCGCAGTTCCTTGGCCCCCTCGGCGATGGCGCTGTAGTTCTTCTGCAGCTCGTCTTCGGCCTCGCGTGCCGCCTCGAAGCCGCGCAGGCCGCGAGCCTGGGCGATGAACTGGACGCTGCAGCCGATCACGATGGCCGCCAGCATGAGCAGGAACATCGGCCACGACAGCATCGCCAGGTAACCCATGCAGCCCAGGGTCACCGTCAGCGAGATCGCCAGGGGGGCGAAGGCGAATGCGAAATCACTGATGGTGTCGACATCGTGGGTCAGCACCGGGATCAGCCGGTGGGTGCGAAAGCGCTCGATCTGTTCGATCGGCGCCGCCAGTACCTTCTCGCCCAGCTCGCGGCGCAGCTTGGCAATGATGTGCTGGCCGACATGGTTGGTGCCCATGTCCGAGAGGATGCTGCTGACCAGCGCCAGGCAGCACAGCCCGGCGAAGCCCAGCACCAGGCCCTGGCTCAGCCCGCCTTCGGTGTGCAGCCCGTTGTTGATGGTGGCGAGCAGGGCGGTGACGCTCAGGCCACCGACCATGCCCAGCACGATCGACAGCGCGACCACCGGCCAGAAAGGGCGGAGCAGGGCCAGCAGCTCGCGCATGGCCCCGCGCGGTTGATTGCTCATCGAGTGTTCCCTGTGGTCAGGCACGGGTCGCGCGCAGCGCGGCCGGGGCGTTGCTGGCCTGCGAGCCGAGGTGCTGGTACAGCGACTGGCCGATTTCCTGGGCGCGTGCCGGGAGCACCGACAACAGCGTGTCGCTCAGGCCGTGGGAGGCTTCGCAGAAGCCTTGCAGGTAGACGCTGGCGCCGAATTCGGGGCTGGCCAGGGCGCGGTAGTTGCGGTCGACCTCGAAGTCCTTCAGGTGCTGCTGCAGCGGCGCCAGCAGGTCGCGGTGCGAGCGGCGCTCGTAGCCGGTGGCGAGGATCACGGCGTCGTAGCGGTGGGTCTGGCGCACGTCGGTGGCCAGGTCGCGCAGGGTCAGCTCGATGCCTTCGGCGGTGCTGACCACGTCTTCGATGTTGCGGCGGCAGAGCACGCCGTGGCGGTACTGGTGGGCGACCTTCTGGCGGTAGAGGATGCCGTAGATGCGTTCGATCAGGTCGACGTCGACCACCGAGTAGTTGGTGTTGTGGTATTCGTTGACCAACTTGGCGCGCTCGGCGTGGGGCTGGTTGAACACAAGGTCGGTGTACTCGGGGGCGAAGATCTCGTTGACGAACGGGCTATCGTCGGCCGGTTTGAGGGCCGAGGCGCGCAGGATCATGTCGACCTTGACCGACGGGTAGCTGTCATTGAGGTCGATGAAGGCTTCGGCGGCGCTCTGGCCGGAACCGACCACGGCGATGCGCATCGGCTTGCCCTGGTTGCACGGCAGCTGTTGCAGGGCGCTCAGGTACTGGGAGTGGTGGAACACCCGTGGGTCGTCCTTGAAGGCACGGAAGGCCTCGGGAATCTTCGGCGTGCCGCCGCTGCCGACCACCACCGAGCGGGCGCGGCGCTGGTATTCGCGGCCTTGCTGGTCACGGGAGACCAGGCGCAGGTGGTCGACCTTGCCGTCGCGCAGTTCCGGCTCGATGCGCAGCACCTCTTCACCGTACACGGCCTGGGTGGCGAAGTGGTCGGCGGCCCAGCGCAGGTAGTCGTTGTACTCCAGGCGGCAAGGGTAGAAAGTGCCCAGGTTGATGAAGTCGGCCAGGCGCTGCTTCTGGTGCAGGTAGTTGACGAAGCTGTAGGGGCTGGTGGGGTTGCGCAGCGAGACCAGGTCCTTGAGGAAGGAGATCTGCAGTTCGCTCTGGGTGGCCAGGGTGTTGCCGTGCCAGCGATAGTCGCTCTGCTTGTCGATGAACAGGGCGTCGAGGGCGTGGCCGTTGGTCTCTGCGAGCTCTTCCAGGGCGATGGCCAGGGCCAGGTTGGAAGGGCCGAAGCCGACGCCGATAAGGTCGTGGATGTGTTCGGAGGAGTTGGTCTGGCTCATGGTTGCGGTTCCTTGGATGGTCGAGAGGGGGCGCCTGCAAATGGCGCCCCGTGTCCTGCGCAAGTACACCGATAGGAACGAGCCGGGGAGGGGAGAATTTACCGCCGTCGGGCGTCTCAGAGCTCCCTGGCGAGCCGCACGCCGATCCAGTCGCCGCGGTTGTCGGGCTCGGCGTTGTTGCGGTTGCCCGAGCGCGAGAAGATCGGTGCCTCGCCCCAGTCGTTGCCGCGGATGCTGACCAGTTCGCAGCTCGCCTCTTGCCATGCGCTGCCATCGGCCGGGGCGCCCTTGTAGTCGTCGTGGTAGCAGTCGGCGACCCACTCGTAGACGTTGCCGTGCATGTCGTACACGCCGAAGGCGTTGGCCGGGAAGCTGCCCACCGGCGCGGTGAAGCTGAAGCCGTCCTTGGGGCCGTAGACGTTGGCGTTCTTGCTGATTTCGAAGTTGGCATCCGCTTCGAACGGGAACATCCCGGTGCTGCCGCCGCGTGCGGCATATTCGCGTTGGGCTTCGCTGACCAGGCTGTAGCGCTGGCCGGTCTTCTTCGACAGCCACGCCGCGTATCGCCCGGCGTCGTGGTAGCTCATGCACACCGCTGGCTGGCGCGGGCCCTGCTTGTAGCTGGGCTTGCTGTTGCTGCAGTGGCGGCCGGGGCGCTCGTCACCGTCGGCGATGACCACGCCGGCCTCTTTCTGGTAGGCCGCCCATTCCTCGGCGGTGATCTGGTAGCGGCTGATGGCGAACGGCTTGGCGAAGGTCACCGGGTGCTGCGGGCTTTCGTCGTCCTGGCGGCCCATCTCGTCGGCCGGGGTGCCCATGGTGAAGGTGCCGGCGGGCAGCACGACCATTTCCGGGCAGGTCTTCTTGCAGTCACGGAACACCGTGCCGGGGGTGTCGGCGGGTTTGGCGGCCAGGGCCGGCAGGCTGCAGGCGGCCAGCACGGCGGCCAGGGTCAGGCGATGCAGGGAAGCGCTCATGGGTATGCCTTGTTCAGAGTTGCTGGGTTATCAGGGCCATGGCCCGGTCGATCTGCTGCTCGTCGTTGAGCAGGCTGGGCGCCAGGCGGATGACCGGGCCAACGTCGCGGTACACGGCGTCGCACATCACCTTGTTGGCGTTGAGGTGGGCGGCTACGGCATCGGCGTCGCGGTCCTTGATGCGGAAGAAAGTGAACCCGGCGGAGAACTGTTCGCTGCGCGGGGTCACCAGCTGGATCTGGCGGTGCTCGGCCAGGCGTTGCTTGAGCAGGCTGTTGAGCTGGTGGATGCGCTGCTGCACATCGGCCTTGCCCAGTTGCAGGTGCAGCTTGAAGGCTTCGCCGACAGCCCAGCGGTGCTCGAAGGCGTGGTAGCCACCCGGGGTCATGATGGTGGCGAAGTCTTCGTCGCGGGAGAAGGTGGCGACGCTTGGGGTAAGGTGCTGCATGCCGGTGGAGGCGGCGCAGATGATCCCGGTGCCGCGCGGGCCGAACATCCATTTGTGGGTGCCGGCGATGAAGTAGTCGCAGTTGAAGTCGGCGAAGCGTGCGTTCTCCACGCCGAAGCCGTGCACGCCGTCGACCACGTAGATGATCCGCTCGGCCTCGCTGCGGTTGCGGTTGTGCCGGCGCACCAGTTCGCCGATCTCGCCCACCGGCAGCTTGACGCCACTGCCCGAATGCACCCAGGTCATGCCCAGCACCCGGGTGTTGGGCTTGATGGCCTTGTCGAGGGTGCTCAGCACCTGGTCGGTGGACACTGTCCAGGGGTCGTCGAACAGGCGGATCGTGCGCACCGCGGTGCCTTGGCGCTGGCTGCGAAACTCCAGGGCCTTTTGCGCCGAGTAGTGTTCGTGCTCGGTGATCAGGATCTCCTGGTTGGCGCCGACCTTGAGGCCGCCGTAAATCATCGCCAAGCCTTCGGTGGTGCTGCCGGTGAGGGCGATCTGCCGGGGGCCGACTTCCAGGTAGCGCCCGGCCCACTCGCGCACTTCGTCCTCGCGTTGCCATTCGTACTGGCTTTCCCAGTCCATCAGCGCGGCGGGGTTGCGGTCGAGATCGGCGCGGTGGCGGTCGATCGCCTGCTGCACCGGGCGTGGGTGGGCGGTGACCAGGAAGTTGGCGAAGTGCGCCACGTCCGGGGCCAGCGGGAACAGCGTGCGCAGGTTGCGCCACTTGTCAGTGCCGGCCAGTGGTGTGTCGCCGGCCGCCAGGGCCTCGGGCAGCAGGGGCAGGCTGGCGGCCAGCAGGCCGGCGTGTTTGAGGAAGGTGCGGCGGTTGCTCATGAAAGGGGGGCTCTCGACTCAGCGATTGGCGACGGGGTGGGCGGCTTTCTGGACTTGTTCCCAGGCGCGCAGGAAGTTGCCCGCCCAGAGTTTCGCGATGTCCGTCTCGCTGTAGCCGCGGGTCAGCAGCTCGGCGGTGACGTTGCGGATTTCGCTCACGTCCTTCCAGCCGTCCAGGCCGCCGCCGTCGTTGAAGTCGGAACTGATGCCGACGTGGTCGATGCCCACCTTCTTCACCGTGTAGTCGATGGCGTCGACGTACTGCTTGAGGGTGGCCTTGGGTTCTTCTTCGAGGATGCCGTACAGCGAACTTGCGTATTCGCCGAAGCGCGACTCGGGCCAGATGGCGATTACCGCGTCGCCCGGCATCAGGGCGTTGGCCAGGCCTTGCAGCGGTTGCAGGTCGAAGCGCGCGCGCAGGGCGTCGAGCTTGTCCAGCACAGGCTTGCCCAGCGGCTTGAGGTACTGGCCGAAGCCGACCACCTGGATCACCCCGCCGCTGGCCTTGATCAGCTGCATCTCGTGGTCGGAGAGGTTGCGTGGGATGTCCACCAGCGCCCGGGGCGCCGAGTGCGAGGCGACCATCGGTGCGCGCGACAGGCGGGCGACGTCTTCCAGGGCCTTTGTCGACATCTGCGACACGTCGATGATCACGCCCAGGTCGTTGAGGCGCTTGACCGCTTGCTCGCCCAGCGGCGACAGGCCGCCGAGGGCGTCGGCGGTGTCATTGAAGAACGGCAGCGGGCGCGAGGAGTCGGCCCAGTCATTGTTGCCGGTGTAGCTGAAACCGAACATGCGCATGCCGCGTGCGGCCCACAGGTCCAGCTGGGCGACGTCATGGCCCAGCGGGTAGGCGTTGAGCATGCTGATGAAGATGGCGAACTTGCCCTCGCCGTTGAGGCGGCGGAAGTCCGCGGGGGTGTAGGCGATGCCGACCTGGTTGGGGAAGTCGCGGACCATGCCGCTGATGATCTTGTAGCGCACCTCTTGCTCGTGACGCGCGGCGTCGACGAAACCGGGGGTGGGGCGGTGCGGCGCGTTGGGGCCGTTCCAGATTTCCGGCCAGCCGAAAATGGTCAGCGCGGCGCCCGACAGGCGCCCGCGGTTGGCCTTGACCAGGTCGAACTGGGTCGGGCCGTCCTTGTCCAGTTCGTTGCCGGCGTTGCCCAGGTCCAGCGGCACGGTGACGTGGCTGTCGAAGGAGAGCATGTGTTCGTGCAGGGCGTTGGCCTGTTCGACGATCTGGCGCGGGTAGCCGGCCTCCCGGCCTTGCCAGTAGAAGTAGCCGGCGGCGCTGCCCAGGGCGACCGCCAGGGCCAGGGGCAGGCCGATGTACAGGGCTTTGCGGGAACGGGTCTTGGTCATTGCCATCTCGTTGCAGGGCTGATCGGGTGCCTGCCGGTGGCGCACGGGCGCCCGGGCAGGGTTCGGGTATCAGGTGGACGAATGGCGGGGGGGTAAATTTATCGATGCGTTGGCGTTCAGGTTTCGCTGTGGCCGGCCGATAAGCAGTCATCGGAAGGACCCTGGCAGAGGAATAGGGACATGGTTAATTTCACGCTCATCAACATCGCCGGCGCCGCGCCGACGCTCAATACCACCGCTCAGAACGGCACAACCCAGGCCGGCAGCGGCACTCAGGAAGCAGCGCCGCTGAAGATCGACCCCAAGCTGTTCAAGGCTGATGCCGACGCCGGGCCCAGCATCGAGACCGACGAAAGCTCCGATCCGCCCGAGGTCAAAGAGCTGCGCGAGATGATCGAGCGGCTGCAGAAGCAGCTGGCCGAAGAGCAGAAGCAGTTGGCCGCGATGATGGCGAAGCAGCACGACGACCCGGCGAGCCAGGCGGCGATTGCTGCCAAGCAGGCCAGTATCACCACCCTGATCGGGCAGATCTCGGCGGCTACCGCGCAGTTGCTGGAGACCCTGAACAAGCTTGGTGGCAGCAGTGCCGGTGGTTCGGTCGACACCGTGGCCTGACCTTCGCCGGGTTGATTGGGTATGCTGGCGGCCCGTGATGAACGAGCCGCCGCAACACCGATGCCGACCTGGACGCTGAGCACCGCCACCCACCGCAATGCCCGCGAGGTCGTCGATTTCATCGATACCGCCCGCCGTGGGCTTTTCCCGATGCTCGCCGATTCACCGATGCCCAGGGACCTTGCCTGTTTCGAGGAAAGCTACCTCGAAGGGGAGGGGTTGTTCCTGGTCGCCCATGACCAGGGGCGGTTGGTGGCGGGCATCGGGTACCTGCCGTATGACCATCGTTTTGCCCAGCTCGATTACCGCGCTCGCCGTACCGTGGAAGTGGTGCGGTTGTTTGTTGTGCCGGAGTATCGGCGCCATGGGCTGGCAAGGGAGCTGTTTGCGGCGCTGAGTGCGGCGGCGCAGCGCGCTGGGGTTGAGTGGCTGTACCTGCATACCCATCCGTTTTTGCCGGGAGCGATTCGGTTCTGGGAGGGGCAGGGGTTTGCGATTGTGGATGTGGAAGGGGACCCGGTTTGGCGGACTACGCATATGCAGAGGGTGGTGTGAGGGCTGGGGGTCTGGCTTGAGAGCGCATGCGGGCCACCAGTGTTCGCCGGTGTTTTTGCAGCGCCTGTGAGATCGAGCGCCGCCCGCGCGGCGCATCGCGGGACAAGCCCGCTCCCACATTTGTTTCGGGCCAATTATTCCTGTGAAAGTACCGGCGCCTGCCTTGGTGCATGCCTTGAGTCATGTGGGGCGGTTGCAACGCCCATGATGAAGCCGCGTCGTACCAACAAGGCAGACCAGGTGATGGCACAGGAAAGACTGGCCCGAAACAAATGTGGGAGCGGGCTTGTCCCGCGATGCGCCGCGTGGGCGGCGCTCGATCTTGAGAGCGCTGCAGATCTATCGCCATACACTTGGTGGCCCATATGCGATCCCAAGCATGGATCAGCGTTTCAAGGCGCGATCATCTGCGGATACACTTCGCCCACACACCACCACAAGGACGTGCACGATGCCTGAACTCACCAGCCTGCTGGCCTTCGCCCTGATCTGCCTGGGCATGGTCCTCACCCCCGGCCCGAACATGATCTACCTGATCTCCCGCTCGATCTGCCAGGGCCGTGCGGCCGGGTTGATCTCGCTGGGCGGTGTGGCCCTGGGCTTCGTCATCTACATGCTGTGCGCGGCACTGGGCATCACCGCGCTGGTGATGGCGGTGCCGTTGGCCTACGACGCGCTGCGCATCGGCGGCGCCTTGTACTTGCTGTACCTGGCCTGGCAGGCGCTGCGCCCGGGTGGCCGCTCGCCGTTCCAGGTGCGCGACCTGCCGGCGGACAGCCCGCGTCGGCTGTTCGGCATGGGCCTGTTGACCAGCCTGCTCAACCCCAAGATCGCGGTGATGTACCTGTCGCTGATGCCACAGTTCATCGAACCGGGCCACGGCAGTGTGCTGGCCCAGTCGCTGGTGCTGGGCTGCACGCAGATCATGATCAGTGTGTCGGTGAATGCGTTGATCGCGGTGATGGCCGGCTCCATCGCCGTGTTTCTCGCCGGGCGGCCGGTGTGGCAGCAGGTTCAGCGTTGGCTGATGGGGACCGTACTGGCCGGGCTGGCCGTGCGCATGCTGGCCGAAGGCCGCCGCTGAAGGCGTGCCCCGCGTCCTGCGGGGCGGCGCGGGCTTTTAGTCCTGAACCAGGCGCGGGCGGGTCTGGCGCTCGCTCTTGTACTGCATGGCCACCGACGGCGCCGCCTTGGCGCTGCCGGTTTCCAGCCATTGGCGCATGCGGCTGGCATCGGCGAAGTGGGTGTACTTGCCGTAGGCGTCGAGAATCACCATGGCCACCGGGCGGTTGTCCATCCGGGTCAGCAGCACCAGGCAGTGGCCCGCCTCGTTGGTGAAGCCGGTCTTGGTCAGCTTGATGTCCCAGTTGCTCTTGTTGACCAGATGGTCGGTGTTACGGAAGCCCAGGGTGTAGTTGGGTTTACGGAACGCCACGGTCTTTTCCGGGGTGGTCGACAGTTCGCTGAGCATCGGGTACTTGCGCGAGGCCATCAGCAGTTTGGCCAGGTCCTGGGCGGTGGACACGTTCAGCGTCGACAGGCCGGTCGGCTCGACGTAGCGGGTATGGCTCATGCCCAGTGCGCGGGCCTTGGCGTTCATGGCCTTGATGAACGCGCCGTAGCCACCAGGGTAGTGGTTGGCCAGGGTGGTGGCGGCGCGGTTCTCCGACGACATCAGGGTAATCAGCAGCGTCTCGCGACGGTTGAGCTCGCTACCCAGGCGCACCCGCGAATACACGCCTTTCATCTCCGGGTTGTTGGCGATGGTCATGCTGAGCATTTCGTCCATGGGCAGCTTGGCGTCGAGCACGACCATCGCGGTCATCAGTTTGGTGACCGAGGCGATGGGGCGCACGCGATCGGCGTGGCTGGCGTACAGCTCCTGGTTGGTGTTGAGGTCGATCAGCAGGGCGCTGCCGGAGGCCAGGTGCAACTTGCTGGGGTCACGTTGGGCCTGGGCCGGGGGTTGTGCAGCAGCGGTCGACGGGAGGGTCGCAGTACCTGTGAGCAACAGCAGCAGGCTGAGGATGGACAGGGAAGTTTTCACGTTGAGGCTCACTAAATGTTGGTATGTCGTTGGCTGTGCAAGGGTTTTCCCCCAAAAACCGATGCATTGTGGAGTATGGCTTAAAGGCTGTCGAATGCCTTATATCCAAAGGGCGCAAGGTGAACGAAATTTAATCCTGTACCAATTCTGTACCCATTACCTGCTGCTCCAGCTTGGCAATTTCGGCCCGGTCATTGGTGGAGGGTACTGGCGGCCAGCGCCGAATTGGGCTACTGCTTCCCTCTCGATCAATCCACTCAAGGAATCTGAGATGAAGCGACTACTGCTGGGCGTCATGCTGGTTGCGTCGGGCGCCGCTCAGGCTGGAATTCCGCTGGTGAACGCCACGTGCCCAGGCAACATCGAGGTGCACGCCGACAAGGGCGGCCCTGTCTACATCAATGGCAAGGAAGGCAAGTTGAAGAGGTTCAACGACAACTACTTCGAAGCCAAGGGCAGCGATGTGGCGATCTCGCTGTCGATCAACCCGGACGGCTCTGCGAGCGTTTCCTATACCGGAAAGAACCGAGCCAATGGCATCTGCCAGGTGAAGGGCGAAGGCGCTTGAGGCACTGTCGGGCAGACTGCCTCAAGGTCGCCTGGCGTCTGCCAATGCAGTTGTATGTGAAGGGATGAGTGGAGCGGCAATGTTTGAACCTGCACTTTTGCGGAGGTCCAAACTATGCAAGGCCTGGCTTCGCCTGGCCGGAGACACTCAAATGAAACGAAAAGCTGCTTGGGTCGCAATACTGTCGGCGGTGGTGCTGTTGAGCGGGTGCTGGCCGTATTGGCACGATGGAAGGCATCACCGGCATTACTACGATGAAGATCGCGGTGGCCATGAGCACCGCCGGTATTAACCAAACACCGTCATCATCACTGCAGAGCGCCCTGTGAACTGTTTCCTCGAACGGATGAGGCGGGGCGCTCTGCGCTGCTGACGCAACGCGAAGCATGTTTAGTCCTGTGCCTTTCATGACCGGTTTCGTGGCGCCCTTGGCCTGCGAGGCCCCGGTGAACATAAGCGGCGGGTGTGGTGCTATCATTGCGCCCCTTCCCTGAAGCGTTGCCCAGATCAACGCTGAAGCACACCCTGAATTTGCAAGGTTTGAGAGCTGTCCATGAAGAGAAAATTTGCACCTTATGTGTTGTGCGCCGCGGTCGTCGTGGGCTCGTCCTTGCTGGTGCAAAACCAATCAAAAGTGGATGTGCTCGATGCGTTCTCCACGGCGAACATGGTGGATACCGCGAGGAACCTCTATGGCAGCGTCAAGGGCAAGGTGGTTGCCCAGGCTGAGCCGCTGCCCGCGCAGCCGTATCCTTTCGTCGATCGGGAGCGGGTGTTCGTGAAGACCATTTCCGATGCTGGCGTGATCTCCATGCAGGAAGTCACCGACGGCTCGGCGGCCAAGTACTTCAGCGAGCATGCCGACATGCTGGTCGAGGGCGATCATGACGCCATCGTGGAGCGCTTCGACGGCAAGAACACCGACAAGCGAATTGTCTTCAACCGTCAGGCCGAGAACTTCCCGATCAACCTGCTGACCATGCTGGCCTCCGTGGTGAAGCACGGTGTCATCGACAATGCCAGCCCTTACGAGCAGTCGCTCGACACTTTGCGGCACCGCGCCTTGAGCATGACCTGCGGTTCCATTTCGGTATTTGCCCAGAAGTTGCTCGAAAACATCAATGTGAAGTCCCGGGTGGTGACCACGCTGACGATGGAAGAGTGGAACTCCTACGACAATGGCCACACGTTCCTCGAGGTCTACCTGCCCAAGGACAACAAGTGGGTGGCCATGGACCTGGACATGAAAGTGTTCTTCGCCACGCCGCAAGCCGACAAGGCCTCGGCGCTCGATATGATCAAGGCCGGCGCCGAAGGCATTTCGTTTGCCGAGTTCATGCATGCGTCCAACCTGGACTATTCGACCTTCAAGAATTACCAGACCATCGTCGAGTTTGGCGCACTGAACAAGAAGGCCTGGTACGGCCGGGTGTTGCAGCAGTTTGCAATCTATGACGCAGCCACCGCCAAGTATGTATTCGCCACGGACGATGCCGCGGTCGCCAAGCGCATCACCTCGTACAGCGGCGACTACACCACGATGCCGGTGGCGCAGTTCGTGAGCCATTTCTACGGCGGCTGAAACCTGAGGGGGGCGCTTTTGCGCCGTCGGGGCCGCGTGCGTCGGGCAAAAAAAAGCCCGCCATGAAGGCGGGCAAGCAGACGCGTGGGGGAGCAACGCACAACAACAGATTCGGTTCAGGCTGCAAGGCAGCTGTCGAGCAACTGCCCGGCCAGGAACTCGGCCGAGGAGCGGGTGTTCAATGGGCCGCTGATGGCTTCACCGTTGCGCATCAGGTACCAGCATGCCAGCTGGCCTTGCGCACGCAGGCTGGCCGGTACGGCGCTGCCGATGACGGACATGATCTGGATGGGGGCCATGGGGGATCTCCTGTGAAACATGGCCCCACATTACGCAGACGCCGTGAAGGTTTGAAATCAATGGCTTCGATAGTGGTCATTGATTTCATCAACTGTGCCGGCTACCAGCGGGGCGGGCCGTAGTAAACCGGCGGTGGGCCGTAGTAGCGGCGATACACCGGTGGCGGCGGTGCCGGCACATACTGTTCGACCACGTAGGGCTGGTAGTACACGGGGGGTGGCGGTGCCTGCACATATACCGGTGGCGGTGGGTAATAGGCGGGCTGGCGCTCGACGTAGACGGTACGGTCATGCCCACCGCTGACGGCTGCCCCGACCACCGCGCCCACCACTGCCGCGCCGATCACCGGCCCCGGGCCATACCAGCCGCCACCGTGGGCGGACGCCTGCCCGCTGACGGCCAGCGCGCCGACCAGCAGGGCGATTCCGGGGATGAAACGCTTCATGGTCAATCCTCGCAAGACAACCCCACGCTTGGGGCCTGATTACTATGACCGCAGACAGGGTCAAGTGAGCGCAGGGGAAGGGTAAAGGTTGTGTAAGGGGCGACCGGCGGCTGCCTCTGTTACGCTGAGTCAATCGTTTCAGCAACCTCGACAGGAGCGGCAATGATCCCTTCCCCCAGCAGGGCCACCGTGTTGTGCATTTCCCTGGCCGGACGCCCCGGTACCTTCGGCGTGCGTTTCCACAATCACCTCTACCAGCAGCTCGGGCTGGATTACTACTACAAGGCCATGACCACCCAGGACCTGCCTGCCGCGGTGGCCGGCATCCGCGCCCTGGGCATTCGCGGCTGCGGTGTGTCGATGCCGTACAAGGAGGCCTGCATGGCGCTGGTGGATGAGGTTGATCCGTCGGCGCTGGCGATCGAGTCGGTCAACACGCTGGTCAACACCGACGGTCACCTCAAGGCCTACAACACCGATTATCTGGCGGTACGCCAGCTGCTGCAGCGCCACCAGGTCGACCCTGGCACCGGCTTTGCCTTGCGCGGCAGCGGTGGCATGGCCAAGGCGGTGGCCAGTGCGCTGCGTGATGCGGGCTTTGCCGACGGCACCATCGTCGCCCGCAACGAACAGGCCGGGCGGCACCTAGCGGATGTCTGTGGCTATCGTTGGTTGCCCGAGCTGGGCGACCTGTGCCCGCCGATGCTGGTCAATGTCACGCCGATCGGCATGGCTGGCGGGCCGGAGGCCGATCAGCTGGCGTTTTCGGAAAATGCGATTGCCGCGGCCGAGCGGGTGTTCGACGTGGTGGCGATGCCAGCGCGCACACCGCTGATCCAACGGGCGGAAGCGCTGGGCAAACCGGTGATCACCGGGCTTGAGGTGATTGCCCTGCAGGCACTGGAGCAGTTCGTGCTGTATACCGGGGTGCGGCCGACGGACGAGCAGGTGGCGGCGGCGGTGGCGTTCGCCCAAGGCAGCTGAATGCAGCGGCCCCCACAGGATACGCATGGCTTGAAGTCAGCGCGGTCTGGGTGGGGGCAACTGTTTACTGTAGGAGCGGCCTCAAAACACCTTGTGCCCGTCATCCAACTGATGGTCCACCAGCGCTCGGCCATGGGCCAGTGACACATGCTGGGCGTTCTCCAGGTCGGCGAAGAATTTCATCGGCAGCGACAGGCGCTTGCTGGTATGCCCGCCTGGGTCGGTAATCAGGCAGCCGGCGGCATAGGGCAGGGGGGAATCGGGGTGGGGCATCACACTGGCGGTGATGGTGTGCTCGCGGTATTCACAGTGAAGGGTTTGCATCGTCCTTACCTCGCTGTGGCTATGGAAGGGTTACTTCCATATACCACGGCAAGGGGCCGGGAGTTCCCGGCCCGACGAGCGCGAGCGCCGTCTGTCAGTCTTTCAGCGCGGTCGGCTGGATGACTTCGACCCAGTAACCATCCGGGTCCTTGACGAAGGCCAGGTGGTTCATGCGGCCATCGGCCAGGCGTTTCTGGAAGGGCACGTCCAGCGCCTCGAAACGCGCGCAGGCTTCGCGTACGTCCGGTACCGAAATGCAGATGTGGCCAAAGCCGCGTGGGTCGGTGTTGCCGTTGTGGTAGGCGAACTCAGGGTCGTTCTCGGTGCCGTGGTTGTGGGTCAGCTCCAGCACGCCAGGGATCGATTTCATCCACTGGTGGCGCTCGGCGTCGTCGGCAGGGATCTGCGCCGGGTCGACCAGGGCCAGGAAATACAGGCTGAAGGCCGCTTCCGGGAAGTCGCGCTTGTCCACCAGGCGGAAGCCCAGCACACGGGTGTAGAAGTCCAGCGATTTCTCGATGTCCTTGACCCGCAGCATGGTGTGGTTGAATACGAAACGGGCGGTGGCGGTGTCTGGCTGGGCGGTGACGCCGGGCAGGGTGTTCAGATCATGCAGGCTCATGGGGACTCCAGAATCAGGGCCTAGGGTTTGTACGAAAAGTCGCCGAGCGGCGATCAGGCAAGGCGAAAACAGGCGAGGAAGCGGAGTTGACTGGTTGTCAATGAGCATTCCGAGCCTGTTTTCAACGCAGCATGATCGTCGCGCAGGCACTTTTCGTACAAAGCCTAAATACAGGAGGGCATGATACGGCAGTCAGCCTCGAGCGCAAACGAAAGCGCCCTGCACGAGTGCAGGGCGCAGGAATTAGAGGCCCGCATGTGCGGGCGCGTGATGGGGTCGCTAGTCCTTTAGCTGGTTCGATACTGTTACAGCGCTTGTGAAAAATGTGTGAAGCCGATGTTGGCATTTCATCAGCGAACCCAGCTTTCCACGGTCTGCGCCCCGTACTGTTCTTTCCAGGCCTTCAGCCCACGGTGGTTGCCGCCTTTGGTCTCGATCAGCTCGCCGGTGTGGGGGTTCTCGTACACCTTCACCACACGCGGGCGGCGTTGCTGTTTGGCGGCAACTGCCGGGCCCCGCGCGGTCGCTTTGGGGTCGAGAATGGCGATGATGTCGCGCAGGCTCTTGTCATAGCTTTTCATCAGGCCGACTAGTTTCTGCTCGAATTCGATTTCGCGTTTGAGGCCGGCATCCTTTTTCAGCGCTTCCAGTTGTGCCATCTGTTCCTGTAGCGCTTTTTCGGCAGCACGAAACTCTGCAAGTCTGGACACTGTCATCACTCCTGTAAGTCTGCCGTGGCATGGCGTAACGAACATGGAAGTCACACTAGACGCCGGCCACGCGGGTGGGTATTGCTGTTCGCTGTTAGTGAGTGTAGTAGTCGCGGGCAGGGGGGTAAACAGTAAACTTTCAATTGATTATCCGGGAACTTTGCCGGTTTTTCGCAACCGCTTTTAAACTGCTTCATTGGCTGCTCTTGGCTGCGCTAGACCATGGTCCAATGGCTCATTCCAGAGCCTTCGGGGCAAAATTGGCGATGATGGTCGAAATCTGTTCGTTCATCGCGTAGTGCCGGTGCAGGTGGCTGCCCGGATTGTTTTTTGCCTTTCTCTGGATGTTCCCTCGCATGTTTGCCCCTTTTCCTCTCGCCCCCGGGCGCAGTGTTGCCGGCTTGTTCTTGCTGTGCGCCGGTGTCAGTGCCCAGGCTGCCGGTTTTGTTGAAGACAGCAGTGCCAAGATCGAAGCCCGCAATGTCTATTTCAACCGCGACTTCCGTGATGGTCACAGCAGTTCCAGCCAGGGCGCGTCGAAGCGCGAAGAGTGGGCGCAAGGGTTCATCCTCAATGTCCAGTCCGGTTATACCCAAGGCCCGGTAGGGTTCGGGGTGGATGCCTTGGGGATGGTCGGTTTCAAACTGGATTCCAGCCCGGCTGACAGTAACAGCGGGCTGCTGCCGTCGTCCGGGCATGACCCGCGCCACTCCGCCGACCAGTACGCCAAGATGGGAATTGCCGGCAAGGTGAAGGTCTCCGAGACCGTGCTCAAGTACGGTTCGATGATGCCGGACGTACCCCTGCTCAAGTACAACGATGGCCGTTTGTTGCCGACCATGTTCCACGGTGCCTGGCTCACCTCCGAAGAGGTGCGTGACCTCAAGTTCACCCTGGCGCGCCTGAACCAGTACACCGCGCGGGATTCCACCGACCGCCAGGACATCCGCGTGCACTGCAAGAACAAGCGCTATGCCTGCGATATCGAGGCCGACCACTTCGACCTGGGCGGTATCGATTACCGCTTCAACGAACGTGTCAGCGCCCAGTACCAGGTGTCCAAGCTCGAGAATATCTACCGCCAGCACTTCCTCGGCCTGGTTGCCAGCCAGCCGCTGCAGGTGGGTACGCTGTCGGCCGACCTGCGCCTGATCAAGAGCGATGACATCGGCAATGCCCGCGCCGGCAACATCGACCACCGCGCCTTCAGCGGCATGCTCGGCTACAGCCTGGGCGCCCACAAGCTCAGCGCCGGCTGGCAGCGCATGTATGGCGAAAGCGCCATGCCGTACCTCGACGGCACCAACCCGTACCTGGTCAACTACGCCCAGGTCAACGACTTCGCCGCCGCCCAGGAGCGCTCCTGGCAACTGCGTTACGACTACGACTTCAAGGCCATTGGCGTTCCCGGTCTGACGTTCTTCACCCGTTATATCAACGGCGACAACATCAAGGTGCCGGGCAGCACAGCCGAAGGCAAAGAGTGGGAGCGCGACACCGAGCTCAAGTACCAGGTACAAAGCGGCACGTTCAAGGACGTCAGCGTGCGCCTGCGCAACTCCACTTACCGCAGCAACTACGAAAAGTGGGCGCGGGACATGGACGAGACACGGGTGATCGTCAGCTACAACTTCTCGGTGTTCTAGGCTTTTACGAAAAGTATGGTCATCCAACATTGTGGGAGCGGCGCACCGCCGCTCCCACAAAATTTTTCGTACAAAGCCTAAGCGCCTTTGCCAAATACCGGTGGTCATCCGAGAATGACCGCCGGTAACCAGGCAGGGCAGGTGATGAAGCAACTTCTGTTGATTGGTATCGGCCCGGGCGACCCGCGCCAGGTCACCTACCAGGCCGTCGAGGCCATGCGCCGTGCCACGGTGTTCTTCGTGCTCGACAAAGGGCAGGAGAAGGACGAACTGGTGGGCCTGCGCAAAACCATCCTCGAACGCTATCTGCCTGATGGTGGCTACCGCCTGGTACAGGTCGCCGACCCACGGCGCGATGCCCAGGCAGCGGACTACGTTGCGGCCGTGCACGACTGGCACGTGCAGCGCGCCGCACTGTATGCCCGGCTGATCGAGGACGAACTCGCTGTCGATGATGTCGGCGCTTTCCTGCTCTGGGGTGAGCCGGGGTTGTATGACAGCACCTTGCGCATCCTCGAGCTTGTGCGTCAGCGTGGCCTTGCGCTGGGGCTTGAGGTGATTCCTGGCATCAGCAGTGTCCAGGCCCTGGCGGCCAGGCATCAGGTTCCCCTCAATCGTATCGGCGAGCCGTTGACCGTGCTGCCGGGCCGTCGCCTGGCCGGGCAGGCGCGGATCGACAATACGCTGGTGATGCTCGATGGCCAGTGCGCGTTTGCCGCACTGGAGGACCCGCAACTGACGATCTACTGGGGTGCCTACCTGGGCACGGCCGATGAGCTGTTGATTGCCGGGCCGCTGCAACAGGTCAAGGCGCAGATTCTCGACGCTCGTGAAGTGGCCCGGCGGCGCAAGGGCTGGATCATGGATACCTACCTGTTGCGCCGCGAACCCTGAGGCCGTGCTGCCGCGTCGTCAGGCAGCCGGTTAGCGGCGTTCGCGCCGCAACATGGCCCCGACGAAGTTGTACAGCCGCTGTTCGTGCATATGCACGAGGCTGTGTTCAATCCGCCCGAGCAGCACGGTGGCATGCCGCTGGCGGTCGAAGCGTGCCTTGAGCAGAGTCCTGCAGGCCTCCTGCGCCCGTTGCCACTGTGCCGCGTCGGTGTACAGCTGTGCGGCCGCCTTGGCCAGCCCTTCGGCGGTGTCGGCAACGCTGCCCGGCCAGGGATGCTGCCCTTGTATACCTTCGGCACCTAGCGGTGTGGTCACGCAGGGCGTGCCCTGGCGAAGCGCATCGAGCAGCGGGCCGTCGATGCCCGCGCCGGAGCGTAGTGGCGCCAGGTACACACGGGCGCTGCCCAGCAGTGTCTCGACGCATGGCGCCTCGCCCATCACATGCAAACCCTGCTCCGGGGCATGCAAGGCCATGCTCCTGGCTGACGGGTTGGCGCCGTGGAGGTACAGCTGCGCTTCGGGCAACTGGCGGCGCAGCACCGGCCAGAGGTTGTGCCTGAGCCACAGCAGCGCATCATGCTGGGCCGGCGAGGCGAAGTCGCCCAGGCACACGAAGTGCTGGCGCTCGGCGAACGGGCGCGAGGTAACGGCTGGCTCGACCATCGGCGGACAGTAATGCAGCAGGTAATCCGGCACACCGAAGCCGTTGACCAGCAGGTCGAGCTCGGTTTGCGAGGTGAGTAGCGTCAGGTCGCAACGCCACATGGCCGCCAGTTCGCGTTGGGTCGACTCGGTGGGCGCCATCTGTCGATACAGGTCCGGGCCGCTGGTGGCGAACAGGGCGCGGAAGTCGTTAGGGTCGAGGCCTTCGATCAGGCGGCGGCGCAGCAGTTGCTGGCGCGCCTCGCGCAGGCTTTGCAGGCCGCCGGTGAGCAGCACGCGCAGGGCTTGGGGGAGGTGTTGGGTGACCTGGCTGGCGTAGCGCTCTTCGCTGGTGAAACTGTCGAACAGCACCACGTCTGCGGCCTGGCTGGTCAAGAAGTCCTGATCATCTGCGCGGATGTGCTGCTCGATCACGCCAAGCGCCGCCAGGTCGGCCTTGCGCTCACAGGGTTGGGTCGTGCTGGCGAAGGTAACCTGCCAGCCGCCGGCCAGGAAGGTTTGGAGAATCTGCTGCAGGTGCTGGCCGGCGCTGCAGGCCTGTGGCTCGGGCCAGCGGTGGCTGAGGACCAGGAGATGGGGCATGGGGGAGGGCCTTGGGGCAAAGGGCGCTATTTAAGCATATGGGGGCCATGGGCCTGACGGGGCATTTCCAGCGCCTGTGAGATCGAGCGCCGCCCGCGCGGCGCATCGCGGGGCAAGCCCGCTCCCACATTTGTTTCGGGCCAATGAGTCCTGTGAAAGTACCGCTGCCCGCCTTGGTGCATGCCTTGAGTCATGTGAAGCAGCGTTAGCGACCACGCCAGAACCACGTCGGACAAACAAGGCGGACCAGGTAATGGCGCAGGAGAGACTGGCCCGAAACAAATGTGGGAGCGGGCTTGCCCCGCGATGCGCCGCGCGGGCGGCGCTCGATTTCCCAGGCGCAACACCTGTCAAGGCGAGCACCTCGTGTCAAGGCGAGCACCTCGCAGCCCTACACCAAACCTTGAAGAAAGCACCCCGCCTCAACCCGCCCCAAGAATCTCCCGCACTTTGTCCCGCAACCGATCAATGCTGAACGGCTTGGCAATCATGTACATGCCTTCAGGCACATTCACGTTCTCGGCAAAGCCACTGGCAAACAGCACAGGCAGCAGGGGCCGCAACTCACGGGCCTTGCCCGCCAGCTCTTCACCGCGCATATCCGGCAAACCGACATCGGTCATCATCAACGCCAACGACTGCCCGGCATCTTCGAGAACCTTCAGTGCAGCAGCGGCATTTTCCGCCTCGACGGTTTTGTAGCCCAGTTCGTCGAGCACATCGACTATCAACATACGAACGATGTCGTCGTCCTCGACTACCAGAAGGTGCATGGTACGGATCCTGTTTCGCGTAAAGGGTATCTACTCTGTGCCCGTGGCGGGGTAGAAGTTCCCCAGCTTAACGGCGTGTGCAATCAGATGGAACGATTGGCGCACTGCGCCTTCAAATACTGGCTAAATGCCCTGCCAGAACCGCTAAAGCTGGTTAGACTCGCTGTATTCCCGGTCGGTGTGGCGCAGGGTCTTACACTTGCAGGATGTAGCCGCCAGCACTGTTCAATGGACTTTTTTCGCTCGGGCCTTATCACATGATGCAAACAGCCTCGATGGATCAACGCAGCTTCCGCAAGCTACTCGCCCGCAACGTCGGCCTGCCGCTGGGCGTCGGGCTGCTGGGCGCCGTGGCGTTTGTGGCGGTGATCAACTACCTGCTCTCGGCCATGCAATGGGTCGAGCACACCGATCGGGTGATCGGCAATGCCAACGAAACGATCAAGCTGTCGATCGACATGGAAACCGGCATGCGCGGTTACCTGCTGACCGGCGAAGAGCGTTTTCTTGATCCCTATGAGGTGGCCAAACCGCGCATTTTCAGCAGCCTGGACAGCCTCAAGGGGATGGTGGCCGACAACCCGCAGCAGGTCGAGCGGATCGAGCGGCTGGTCGCTCTGCAGCGCGAGTGGAACAACTTCGGCGGCGAGATGATCACCCTTCGCCGGAACAAAGGCGACTATCAGCTGCCGATCGGCACCGGCCGTGGCAAGCGCATCACCGACGAGATCCGCAAGGAATTCGACAGTTTCATCAGCACCGAACAGCAACTGCGCATGGCGCGCAACGAGAAGGTCAGTACGGTCACGGTCACCGCCATCTCGGCTTTCGTGCTGTTCATCGTCGCCCTGAGCGGCCTGCTCGCCTTCCTTGGGCGCCGCGACCTGCTGGCGCTCTCGGCCAGCTACGCCGACAACCTGCAGGCGCAGCAGCGCGCTGCCGAGGGCCTGGAGCACCAGGCCTGGCTGCGCGCGGGGCAGACCCAGCTGGGCGAACAGATGATGGGGCAACTGACGCTGCCCATGCTCGGCGACAACATCCTGCGCTGTTTCGCCGGCTACCTGGGGAGCGTGGTCGGTGCCCTTTATGTGCGTGACGAGCACGGGCACCTGGTGCGGGTGGCCAGCTACGGCCTGGATGCCGAGCAGCAAGGCAAAGAGCAGGTGCTGGGGGAGCATGGCGGCCTGCTGGCCCAGGCCGTGATGCAGGGGCGGCTGATCCGCCTGGATGACTTGCCCGAGGATTACTACCAGCTCAGCTCCGGCCTTGGCCGTGGTTTGCCGCGCAGCGGCCTGCTGATGCCTGCCCGGGATGATGGCCGCATCAATGGGATCGTGGAAATCGGCTTCCTGCGCCCATTGCACGAGCGTGATGTCGAGCTGCTGGAGCGTGTGGCCGAGAACATCGGCATCTCCATCGAAAGCGCCCGCTACCGCCAACGCCTGCAGGAAGTGCTGGCCGAGACCCAGCAGCTCAACGAGGAGCTGCAGGTCCAGCAGGAGGAGCTCAAGTCTGCCAACGAAGAGCTGGAAGAACAGTCGCGGGTGCTCAAGGAGTCCCAGGCCTACTTGGAGACGCAGCAAGCAGAGCTGGAGCAGACCAACGAACAACTGGCCGAGCGCACCGATGCCCTGGACCGCAAGAACAGCGAGCTGAACCAGGCCCAGGTGGAGCTGCAGGCGCGCGCCGACGACCTGCAGCGTTCGAGCAAGTACAAGTCGGAATTCCTCGCCAACATGTCCCACGAGCTGCGCACGCCGCTCAACAGCTCGCTGATCCTGGCCAAGCTGCTGGCCGAGAACGGCGAGGGCAACCTCAGCCAGGAGCAGGTCAAGTTCGCCGAGTCGATCTACTCGGCCGGCAACGACCTGCTCAACCTGATCAACGACATCCTCGACATCGCCAAGGTCGAGGCCGGCAAGCTTGAAGTGCGCGCCGAAACCACCCCGCTGGAGCGCCTGGTCGAAGGCCTGCAGAGCATGTTCCGGCCACTGGCCCAGGACAAGGGCCTGGACTTCGAGGTACAGCTCGAACAACCCCTGCCGGCGACACTGTTCACCGACCGCCAGCGCCTGGAACAGATCCTCAAGAATTTGCTGTCCAACGCCGTCAAGTTCACCGAGCGCGGCCAGGTGAGCCTGCGCATCAGCCACCAGGTGGGCATGGGTATCGTGTTCGCCGTGCGCGATACCGGCATCGGCATTGCCGCCGACCAGCAGCAGGCGATCTTCGGTGCTTTCCACCAGGTCGACGGCACCAGCAACCGCCGCTATGGCGGCACCGGGCTGGGCCTGTCAATCTCACGCGACCTGGCCCACCTGCTCGGCGGGCAGATCAGCGTCGACAGCAGCCCAGGGCAGGGCAGCGTGTTCAACCTGATCCTGCCCGAGCACTACGAGCCCTCGGGCGAGCAGAACGCGGTGCACAGCCTGCGCCCGGCGGTCGATGAGCTGCCCCCGGCGCCGCAGGTGGTGGTCCCGGCGCGTGCCGAACGGCCGAAACCTGCGTTCACCGACGACCGCGAACTGGCGCCGTTCAGCAACCGCTGCATCCTGGTGGTCGAGGACGAACCGAACTTCGCCCGCATCCTCTACGACCTGGCCCACGAACTGGGCTACAGCTGCCTGGTGGCGCAGAGCGCCGACGAAGGCTTCGAACTGGCCGCCCAGTACCTGCCCGACGCCATCCTGCTGGACATGCGCCTGCCCGACCATTCCGGGCTCACCGTGCTGCAGCGCCTCAAGGAGCAGGCCGGCACCCGGCATATCCCGGTGCATATCATTTCGGTGGAAGACCGCGTGGAGGCGGCCATGCACATGGGCGCGGTGGGCTACGCGGTAAAACCCACCAGCCGCGACGAGCTCAAGGCGGTGTTCGCCCGCCTGGAGGCCAAGCTTACCCAGAAGCTCAAGCACATCCTGTTGGTGGAAGACGACGACCTGCAGCGCGAGAGCATCGCCCGCCTGATCGGCGACGACGACATCCAGATCACCGCCGTGGCCCTGGCCCAGGACGCCCTGGCGCTGCTGCGTGAGAACATCTACGACTGCATGATCATCGACCTCAAGCTGCCCGACATGCTCGGCAACGAGCTGCTCAAGCGCATGACCGCCGAGGACATCCGCAGCTTCCCGCCGGTGATCGTCTACACCGGGCGCAACCTCACCCGCGAGGAAGAGGCCGACCTGCTCAAATACTCGCGCTCGATCATCATCAAGGGCGCGCGCTCGCCGGAGCGCCTGCTCGACGAAGTCACGCTGTTCCTGCACAAGGTCGAGTCGCAGCTGTCCAACGAGCGCCAGCGCATGCTCAAGACCGCGCGCAGCCGCGACAAGGTGTTCGAGGGGCGCAAGATCCTGCTGGTGGACGACGATGTGCGCAACATCTTCGCCCTCACCAGCGCCCTGGAGCACAAGGGCGCCATCGTCGAGATCGGCCGCAACGGGCGTGAGGCCATCGAGGTGCTCGAGGCCAACGACGACATCGACCTGGTGCTGATGGACGTGATGATGCCGGAGATGGACGGCTACGAAGCCACCCGCCTGATCCGCCAACAGCCGCGCTGGCGCAAGCTGCCGATCATCGCCGTGACCGCCAAGGCGATGAAGGACGACCAGCAGCGCTGCCTGCAGGCCGGCGCCAACGATTACCTGGCCAAACCGATCGACCTGGACCGCCTGTTCTCGCTGATCCGCGTGTGGCTGCCGCAATTGGAGCGAATCTGAAATCTTGACCAGTGAACGCAACACCGACATTGAAATCCGGCTGCTGATCGAGGCGATCTACCTCAAGTACAGCTACGATTTTCGCGACTACTCCGGCGCTTCGATCAAGCGCCGCATCCTGCACGCCCTGCGCCAGTTCGACTGCCGCACGGTGACCGCGCTGCAGGAGCGCGTGCTGCACGACCCGGGCATGTTCATGGAGCTGCTGCAGTACCTGACGATCCCGGTCAGCGAGATGTTCCGCGACCCCGGCCACTTCCTGGCGCTGCGCAACGAAGTGGTGCCGCTGCTGCGCACCTGGCCCTCGATCAAGATCTGGATCGCCGGTTGCAGCACGGGCGAGGAGGTCTATTCCATGGCCATCCTGCTGCGCGAGGAGGGCTTGCTGGAGCGCACCATCCTGTACGCCACCGACATCAACCCGCACTCGCTGGAGCGCGCCAAGCAGGGCATCTATTCGCTGCAGAGCATGCGCGAGTACGAAGAGAACTACCGCAAGGCCGGTGGCCGGCGCGACTTCGCCGAGTACTACACCGCCGCCTATGGCAACGCCATCATGGACAGCAGCCTGCGCGACAACGTGACCTTCGCCGACCACAGCCTGGCCACCGACAGCGTGTTTTCCGAGACCCAACTGGTGTCGTGCCGCAACGTGTTGATCTATTTCAACAAGACCCTGCAGGACCGCGCCCTGGGGTTGTTCCACGAGTCGCTGTGCCACCGCGGCTTCCTGGTGCTGGGCAGCAAGGAGTCGGTGGACTTCTCGGCCTACAGCGACGGTTTTGAGCCGCTGGTGCGGCCTGAACGGATCTACCGCAAATCATGAACGGCGTGCGTGCGGTGGTCATCGGCGCCTCGGCGGGCGGCGTCAGCGCGCTGTTCAGCGTGCTCGGCGCGTTGCCGGAAGCTTTCGCCATCCCGGTGCTGTGCGTGCTGCACCTGCCGGACAACCGCCACAGCCAGCTGGCCGAAGTGCTGCAGCGCCGCCTGCACCGCCCGGTGCGCGAAGCCTGCGACAAGGCACAGATCGAAGCGGGGCTGATCTACGTCGCCGGGCCCCGCTACCACCTGTCGGTGGAGCAGGACCTGACGCTGTCCCTCAGCCAGGAAGAACCGGTGCATTTTTCCCGGCCGGCCATCGACTACCTGTTCGCCTCGGCGGCGGACGCCTATGGCCCGGGCCTGCTCGGTATACTGCTGACCGGTGCCAACGAAGACGGCGCCCGTGGGCTGTTGCAGATCAAACGAAGCGGCGGCCGGACCGTGGTCCAGGACCCCCGCGATGCGCAGGTCGCGCTGATGCCGGAGGCCGCCCTGGCCCTGCACAGCCCCGACCATATCCTTTCCCTGAGCGGTATCGGGCAGTTGCTCGCCACCTTGGAACCCCACGCATGCTAAGCAACATCACCGCCAAACTGCTGATCGTCGACGACCTGCCGGAAAACCTGCTGGCCCTCGGTGCCCTGATCCAGGGCGAGGACCGCGAGGTCCACCAGGCCCAGTCGGCGGAACAGGCGTTGTCGCTGCTGCTCGACCACGAGTTCGCCCTGGCCATCCTCGACGTGCAGATGCCCGGCATGAACGGCTTCGAACTGGCCGAGCTGATGCGCGGCATGGAGAAGACCCGCAACGTGCCCATCGTCTTCGTCACAGCTGCCGGGCGCGAAATGAACTACGCCTTCAAGGGTTATGAAAGCGGCGCGGTGGACTTTCTGCACAAGCCGCTGGATACCGTCGCGGTGAAGAGCAAGGTGTCGGTGTTCATCGATCTGTTCCGCCAGCGCAAGGCCCTCGACCGCCAGTTGCAGGCGCTGGAGCGCAGCCGCGCCGAACAGGAGCAACTGCTGGCGCAGCTGCAGGTGGCACGCGGCGAGTTGGAGCGAGCGGTGCGCATGCGCGACGACTTCATGTCGATCGTCTCCCACGAAGTGCGTACCCCGCTCAACGGCCTGATCCTGGAAACCCAGCTGCGCCGCATGCACCTGTCGCGCGGCAACCTGGCGGCGTTCAGCGAAGACAAGCTCAAGGCCATGGTCGAGCGTGACGAACGGCAGATCAACAGCCTGATCCGCCTGGTCGAGGACATGCTCGATGTGTCGCGCATCCGCACCGGCAAGCTGTCGATCCGGCCCAAGGCCTTCGACCTCGGCCAGCTGGTGCAAGGCCTGGTGCAGAACTTCAGTGCCCAGGCCAGTGCCCTTGAGACCCATATCGAACTGCAGCGTTGCCAGACCCTGCACGGCGAGTGGGACGAGTTTCGCATTGAGCAAGTGCTGGCCAACCTGCTGTCCAATGCCTTGCGCTATGGCGAGCGCAAGCCGGTGCAGGTGCGTTTGTTCGAGGAGGGCGCCATGGCCTGCGTTCAGGTGCAGGATTCAGGCATCGGCATCAGTGCGCAAAACCAGCAGCGGATCTTCCAGCAGTTCGAGCGCGTCGCCGCCCAGCAGGCCAGTGGCGGGCTGGGGCTGGGACTGTATATTTCCGAGCAGATCGTGCTGGCCCACGGCGGGCGGATCCAGGTCGACAGCAGCGAGGGCAGCGGTGCCACCTTCAGCGTCTACCTGCCGTTGCCACGGGTGCAGCAGCAAAGCGACCACACACAGGCAACCTCGGCGTAGTGCTGGGGTCTGATTGCCAACTGAGTTGAATGTGAAGGCGTTGTCATGAGCGAAGATGCACAAGATGTCGTATTGATCGTCGAGGACGAACCGGCGATCCGCATGATCCTGCGCGATTACCTGGCGGGCGAGGGCTACCACGTGCTGGTGGCCGAAGACGGCGAACAGGCGTTCGCGATCCTGGCCAGCAAACCGCACCTGGACCTGATGGTCACCGACTTTCGCCTGCCGGGCGGCATCACCGGGGTGGAGATTGCCGAGCCTGCGGTGAAGTTGCGGCCTGAGCTGAAGGTTATCTTCATCAGCGGCTACCCGGCGGAAATCCTCGAGTCGGGCAGCCCGATCGCGCGCAAGGCGCCGATCCTGGCCAAGCCGTTCGATCTGGATACGCTGCATGAGCAGATTCAGCTGTTGTTGCGTTAGGTTTTGCACGAAAAGTGTCAACCATGTCTGCGCACACCTGTCCACCCTGGGTCCGGTCCATGCATATCGGGTAAAGGAGCGCTTCACGCTCCATCGCGGGGCAAGCCCGCTCCCACAAGACTTTTCGTACAGAGCCTGGACATGTTTTGAAAGCATGGCTGGTAAATATAAGTTACACGCCTGTGCGGGTGTTTAAGTGATGCTTGAAACTTTCCAAGAATATTGCCGCTAAGTTCAAGCATTTCTAAGGGCTGTTAATGAGGCTCTCAAAGTATTGTAAAGTTTTTTTAACGATCAGGTTTGCGCTGCATTCGGCGCCTGCGGACATGGACGTATGACAAGCGACAACGGCCATCAAAAAGAACTGCAACTGAAGGCAAAATGCCATTAAGATTCGCCGGCCTTGTACGACAACATGACATTCGCCCAGCTTGGATGGCCAGGCACCTATTGGATTCTTCTCCATGCTTTTGCGTAACTTGCGCTTGCAAACCAAACTCTTGTTGGCACTTACCGTGGTCAATGTGATCAGCATTGCCTCCTTCATCAGTTACGCCCAGTACTCCAAGTCCCAGGATATTCGCCAGCAGATCGACAATCGTCTGCGCACCGTCGCTTATGCGGTGCCGCGGCTGCTCGGCGCGGACTACCTCGAGCGCACGCGTCAGCCCAACGGTTTGAAAGAGGGCGAGTACCAGGCCCAGGTGCTCAATCTTGGGGAGTATGCGGCGCAGGTTGATCTGAAGTATGCCTACGGCTTGATGGTCGATGCTCAAGGGCAGGTGTTCTATCTGGCCGACGGCGCCAGTGCCAAGGATATTGCCTCCGGCAACTACTCCAAACACATGGAGCATTACCAAGACGCCAGCCCGGCCGTCATTGCAGCGGCACGTAGTGGTCAGGTGCAGTTCGATGAGTACACCGACAGCTATGGCAGTTTTCGCTCGATCTTCCTGCCGCTGCGAAGTGCCAGCGGCCAGGGCTATGTAGTGGGCGTGGACGTTACTCTCGATGCGCTGCAACAGGCAATCCAGGCCAGCCTGCAGCGCTTGTTGCTGATCGGCGCGGCGACGTTCCTGGTGGGGCTGCTACTGTCCTGGATGGCTGCACGCATGTTGGTGCGCGGCATTCATCACCTCACCGGCCAGCTGAACCACATCGCCGACAGGCGCGACCTGTCTTCCACGGTCACCGTGCTGTCCGGCGATGAAATGGGGCAGATGGGCGAGCGTCTGTCCAACCTGCTGCAGGACCTGCGCGAGACACTGGGCAGCGCCTCCGGCATGGCTGACAGCAACCAGCGGCTGGCAGACATCTTCCTGCAGCTTTCCGACGAGATCACCCTGCGTATCCAGCAGGCGGGTGGGCAGTTGGCCGATATCAACCAGCACGGCCAGTCGATTCGCCAGGCCGCCGAGCATTCCTCCAGCCTGGCCGACACCGTTCGCGTAGATCTGAAGTCCGCTGTCGGCGAGCTGAGCCGGACCCACCAGGAATTGCAGCGGCTGATCGGCGACGTGCACCAGAGCACGTCGGCAAGCATCGAGCTGGCAAGCGACCTGCAGCACCTGAGCAGCGAGGCCGAGCAGATTGGTCAGGTACTGCAGATGGTCGCCGGGATTTCCGACCAGACCAACCTGCTGGCGCTTAACGCCGCCATCGAAGCTGCGCGTGCCGGTGAAGCCGGGCGAGGTTTTGCGGTGGTCGCTGACGAAGTGCGCAAGTTGGCCTTGCAGACCCAGGGCGTGCTGGGCGATGCCAACCAGGTGATCAATTCGGTCACCAGCGGCATTCGCCAGATCGCCGAGCGCATGGGCAGCACCGCAGAGCAGTCGCGCAAACTGGCCGTGGCATCCGACAGTACGCTGGGCGTCATCGATGGGCTGGTACGGCAGATGGGGCAGGTCAGCGGTACCATGGACCGCGCCCTGGCCAGCAGTGAAGAAATCCAGCATGCGGTCACCGACATCACCGGTCGCCTGGGCGGCATGCATGAAACCTTCGAGCATACCCATCAGGGCATTGCCGAGATCCATGATTCGGCCACCGCACTGGGCAGCACCGCCCGGGCACTCAAGGGCGGCTTGAGCGTGTTCCGCACCTGAACGCTCGGCGTGCCCCGAGCGCTCAAGGCAAGAGCACCGATGTCAGCCCATGTAATCCCCGGGCGGCGCCGGCAGCTCGGCCAGCAGATTGCGCAGCCCTGTGCACCATTGGCTGCGAATCTGGGTGTAATAGGGATCATCCTGGGTAATGCGATAGCTCTGGGTCGGCCCGAACGCGTCCTTGCGATACACCAGCACATCCAGCGGCATGCCCACCGACAGGTTGCTGCGGATGGTCGAGTCGAACGAGATCAACCCACAGCGCAATGCCTCGTCCAGTGACGTGCGGTAGGTCAGGTTGCGGTCGAGGATCGGCTTGCCGTACTTGCTTTCGCCCAGTTGCAGGAACGGCGTGTCCTCCGTGGCCTGAATGAAGTTGCCTTGCGGATACACGCTGTAGACCCCCATGGGCCCGCCGGCAATCTGCCCGCCCACCAGCAACGAGCAGCTCAGGTCGACCTTGCTCGCCAGCTTGCTGCGGTCGCGGGTGACCACCTCGCGAATGGTCGCGGCCACCAGCACGGTAGCGTCGTACAGCGTGCGTACGTTCAACAGATGGCTGCCCGTGCCGTTGCAGCGCTGGCGCAGCAGGTTGACCACCGATTGCGAGGTGGCCAGGTTGCCCGCGCTCTGCAGGACGATCAGGCGCTCGCCGGGGGTGCTGAAAATGAACAGTTTGCGAAAGGTCGAGATCTGGTCGATCCCGGCGTTGGTGCGCGAATCGGAGACAAACACCAGCCCGTCGGCCAGGTGCATGGCCACGCAGTACGTCATGTGGTTTACCTATGTACGTTGAATGACCCCGGCGTCAGTGCAACGACGGGGTCGCTGTGGGTCTTGGCTTACTGTTGCTGCCCCTGCAGCAGCGACCGGACCTGAACCTGCGCCAGCATCGACTCGGCGCCGCCGCCCCGGCGCATGCCGCGGACCGGGCAGGCGTCGAGGTAGTCCAGGCCCACCGCCAGTTTCAGGTGGCGATCGGGCCTGGCCAGGCGGTTGGTCACATCGAAGCTGTACCAGCCATCGCCCAGCCAGGCCTCGGCCCAGGCGTGGCTGGCCAGGTGGCTGGCATCCTCGGTGCACAGGTAGCCGGACACGTAGCGCGCCGGGATCCCCAGGCTGCGGGCGCAGGCGAGGAAGGCATGGGTGTGGTCCTGGCACACGCCCACCCCGGCGGCGAAGGCCTCGGCAGCGGTGCTGTCGACCGCCGTCGCCCCTGGGCTGTACGGCATGCGCTCGGCCAGCCGCTCCATCAGCATGACCAGCGCGGCACGGTCGCGGCGGCTACCGCAGTGTTGCCTGGCAAAGTCGATCAGCGCTGCGTCGGCCTGGGTCAGGCGGCTGGTGCGCAGGAACGGCAAGGGCGACTGGCTGTCGTGCTCGACCTCGAGCGTGGGGTCGATCTCGACCTGGCCCTGGGCACTCAGCGCCAGGGCGCTGTGCGGCTCTTCCAGGGTCAACACGTGCAGCACGTTGCCGTAGGGGTCGAGCTGGCTGCGCACCTGCTTGGGCATCTGCACCTGCCAGGCAAGGATCTGCTGGCGGGCGTTGCTCTGCGGCGTCAGGCGCAGGAACTGGATGCTGGCGCTCACCTGGTTGGCGTAGGTGTAGCGGGTGTCGTGGTGGATGGCGAGCTTCATACGACCTCCAGATAGGAGTGGTGAACGGTCTGGCTGAGCTGGCGAATGCGCTCGATGAAGTCGGTCAGCCATGGGTGCAGGCCGGCTTCGAGAATTTCGTCGATGCCGGTGTAGCGCAGCCGCGCATTGAGCTCGGCGGCCATGCGCTGCGAGGCGCGGCCACTGGTGCTGGGCAGGCCGGCGAGGATATGGTCCAGCTCCTCGATGCAGGCATGCAGCGAGCGCGGCACATCGGCGCGCAACAGCAGTAGCTCCGACACCTGGCGGGCGCTGGGCGCGTTGCGGTAGATCTCGTTGAACGCCTCGAACGATGACAGCGCGCGCAGCAGGGCGCTCCACTGGTAGTAGCCACGGGCCGAGTGGTCGCTGACCTCTTCCGATGCCTCGCCGAACATTTCGTAGCGCACATCGAGTAGGCGCAGGGTGTTGTCCGCCCGCTCCAGGAAGGTGCCCAGGCGAATGAAGCAGTAGGCGTCGTTGCGCATGATGGTGCCCGCGGTGGCGCCGCGGAACAGGTGCGAGCGCTCCTTGACCCAGTCACAGAACTGGCTCATGCCATAGCGTGCCAGGCCGTTGCTGGCGATGTTGCGCATCTCCAGCCAAGTGGCGTTGATGTTCTCCCACATGTCGCCGGTGATCCGCCCGCGTACCGCATGGGCATTGGTGCGCGCCGCCTGCAGGCAGCAGTAGATGCTGCCGGGGTTGGTCTCGTCGAAGGCGAAGAAATGCAGCATGCGCGCGGTGTCGAGTTCAGCGTGGCGCTGGTTGTAGTCATCCAGGGTGCCGGCCGCCAGCAACGACATGGCCAGCTCGGCGCGGCCGTCGCTGCGCCCGGCCTGGGGCATCAGCGACAGTGAATAGCTGACTTCGAGCATGCGCGCCAGGTTCTCGGCGCGCTCCAGGTAACGGGACATCCAGTAGAGGTCCGAAGCGGTTCTTGAAAGCATGTGTCAGTCCTCCACTACCCAGGTGTCCTTGGTGCCGCCACCCTGGGACGAGTTCACCACCAGCGAGCCTTCGCGCAGCGCCACCCGGGTCAGGCCGCCGGGCACCAGGCGGGTTTCGCTGCCCGACAGGACGAAGGGGCGCAGGTCGATATGGCGCGGGGCGATGCCGTTCTCGACGAAGGTCGGGCAGGTCGACAGGCACAGGGTGGGTTGGGCGATGTAGGCCTCGGGGCGGGCCTTGAGGCGCGCGCGGAAGTCTTCGATCTCTGCCGCCGTGGCCGCCGGCCCGACCAGCATGCCGTAGCCGCCGGAACCCTGGGTTTCCTTGACCACCAGCTCCGGCAGGTGGGCCAGCACGTGGGACAGCTCCTTGGGGTTGCGGCACTGCCAGGTCGGCACGTTGTTGAGGATCGGCTCCTCGTCGAGGTAGAAGCGGATCATCGCGTCGACATAGGGGTAGATCGACTTGTCATCGGCAAGCCCGGTACCGATGGCATTGGCCAGCACCACGTTGCCCGAGCGGTAGGCCGCGATCAGGCCGGGCACCCCCAACATCGAGTCGGGGTTGAACGACAGCGGGTCGAGGTAGGCATCGTCGAGGCGCCGGTAGATCACGTCCACCTGCCTGGGGCCGGCGGTGGTGCGCATGAACACATGGTCGTCGCGCACGAACAGGTCGGCGCCTTCCACCAGTTCCACACCCATCTCACGGGCCAGGAAGGCATGTTCGAAGTAGGCGCTGTTGAAGCGGCCCGGGGTCAGCACCACGGCGGTGGGGTTGTCCAGCGGGCTGGCGCTCTTGAGGGTATCGAGCAGCAGGTTGGGGTAGTGGTCGATGGGCGCCACCCGCTGGCTGGCGAACAGCTCGGGGAACAGGCGCATCATCATCTTGCGGTCTTCGAGCATGTAGCTCACACCGCTGGGCGTGCGCAGGTTGTCTTCGAGCACGTAATAGCTGCCGTCGCCGTCGCGCACCAGGTCGACGCCGGCGATGTGGGCGTAGAGATCGCGGTGCAAGTTCAGGCCTTGCATGGCGATCTGGTAGCCCTCGTTGGCCAGCACCTGCTCGGCCGGGATGATGCCTTGCTTGAGGATGTGCTGGTCGTGGTAGACGTCGGCCAGGAACAGATTCAACGCCTGCACCCGCTGGATGCAGCCGCGCTCGACTTTCTGCCATTCGCTGGCCTTGATGCTGCGGGGGATGATGTCGAAGGGGATCAGGCGCTCGGTGCCCTGTTCGTCGCCATACAGGGTGAAGGTGATGCCGGCGCGGTGGAACAGCAAGTCCGCTTCGCGTCGGCGCTGCGCCAGCAGCTCGGGTGGTGTGTCTGCCAGCCAGCGTGCAAACGGCTGGTAGTGGGGACGGCAGGCACCGACGGCGTCATACATTTCATTGAAAAAAGCTCGGGACATACCGCACTCCTTGCCGCATAAACCCACGGCATTTTCCTGCAACTTGGCTATTTCACGATGCGAGATCCTGCGAGCAAAAATGAGTTCTGGTTTTTATCGGCACCTCAGTGTGCGTTGACAACTTCCTGCTGCGCGTCGAGCGGGCGATGCGTTGCGCAGGTAAACAAAGTCTTTGCAATGGAAGTGCCGGAAATCCAATAAGCGGTGAATCAGCTGAATATTTTTAAAAACAATCGCTGGCGCGCTTTATTTATTCAATAAAGCGACGCTTTTGGCTGGGGGAGGCGGGGTGGGTTTGTTTGCGTGCTCACGGCCTGCAAGGCAGGCCCGCGCCAAAACGGGGCGTGGCAGGCCGGCGTTGGTGTTTTTGAACCAATACGGGGAGGGCGGCCGTTCAGGCCGAGAATACGATCCCGGTGCGCAAGGCGGCACTGCGGATATGTTCCTGCATCGCTTTCTGCGCGGCAGGGGCCGAATGCCTGGCCAGCGCGTTGAGGATCTTTTTATGCTCTTTCCAGGTTTCCATGGCCCGTTCCGGGCGAATGAATGGCAACTTCTGGCTCTCGATATAAATAGCCTCGCTGGCCATGACAATCTGCAGCATCGCCAGGTTGCCACTGGCCTCGAGAATGCCCCGATGAAAGGCGAAGTCCAGGCGCGCCGCCGCTTCGAAGTTGCGCGCCTTCAACTCGATACCCATGGCTTCGACATTCTCCGCCAGCGCATCGAGGGCCTCGGTGGTCAGGCCATTGGCGGCCTGGCCTGCGGCAAAGCCTTCGAGCACATAGCGCAACTGGAAGGTATCGGCGGCCGATACCTGGGCTGCAAAGGGCCAGGCAAACCCTGAAGCCGAGCTTGGCTGTTCAGCTTTCGGCGCTTTGACGAATACCCCTTTGCCCGGCTGCACGCTGACCACGCCCATGGCACTCAAGGACGACAAGGCCTCACGCAGTGACGCACGGCTGACCCCCAGGTTCTGCGCCAGTTCGCGTTGCGCGGGCAGGGCGTCACCCGGCTGGTATTCGCCCTCGTCGATCAGGCGCTGGATGGCCTGCAAAGCGAGTTCGGGAACGGCGCCGCGAAGGGGGGTGTCGAGCATCGGTACAGACCCATCCAATCAAAGAAGCTGCCGTTTTACGACGTTCTTCACCGTGCACGCAAGTTTGGCCCCGTGCTGGTGCAAGGGCGCGGTCGCTGCCATTTAACGGGGATTTTTCTGTGGGATGCCGGGCCCCAGGGCGTCAACTGTTCAGACCAGTAATACCGCCAAGCACGAGGCCTGCGGGCGATTTCCCGGCGTTTTTCAGCGTCATGGCACGTCGGCTGCAAGGGTTCAGCAAACAGCTGCCCATCACCACCCGAGGTCTTGACCATGAACACTATGCGCAAATGCCTGCTGGCCACACTGCTGTGTGGCAGTGCCCTGATGCAGTCGATCGCCCACGCCGATACCCTCAGCGACATCAGCCAGCGCGGTGTGCTGAAGGTCGCCGTGCCCCAGGACTTCCCGCCGTTCGGCTCGGTCGGCCCCGACCTGAAACCGCGCGGCCTGGACATCGACACGGCGCAGCTGTTGGCCGACAAGCTCGGGGTAAAGCTGGCCCTTACCCCGGTCAACAGCACCAACCGCATCCCGTTCCTGACCACCGGCAAAGTCGACCTGGTGATCTCGAGCCTGGGCAAGAACCCGGAGCGCGAGAAGGTGGTGGACTTCTCCAAACCCTACGCGCCGTTCTACCTCGGCGTGTTCGGCCCCGAAGCCAGCAGCATCGACACCCTCGATACGCTCAACGGCAAGACCATCAGCGTCACCCGTGGCGCCATCGAAGACATGGAGCTGAGCGCGGTGGCCCCGCAAGGCGCGACCATCAAGCGTTTCGAAGACAACAACTCGACCATCGCCGCCTACCTGTCCGGGCAGGTCGACCTGATCGCCAGCGGCAGCGTGGTGATGTCGGCCATTGCGGCGAAGAACCCGGCCAAGGTGCCGGTGCTCAAGCTCAAGCTCAAGGACTCGCCGGTGTACGTGGGCATGGCCAAGGAGCAGCCGGCGCTGCGCGCCAAGGTCGATGAAATCCTGGTGCAGGCCAAGGCCGACGGCAGCCTTGGGCGCAATGCCGAGAAGTGGCTCAAGCAACCGTTGCCCGCCGATTTCGAGTGACCTTGAACGATGGCCTATCAATTCGATTTCGCCGCCGCATTGCAGCAGGGCGACCTGCTGCTCAAGGGCGCGCTGTTCACCCTGGAACTGACGGTGATCGGCACCCTCGCAGGCGTTGCCCTGGGCATCGTCGGCGCGCTGGTGCGGGCCTGGCAGCTGCGGCCGTTCAACTGGCTGTTCGGGGTGTATGTGGAGCTGATCCGCAACACGCCGTTCATCGTCCAGCTGTTCTTCATCTTCTTCGGCTTGCCGGCCCTTGGCGTGCGCATGAGCGAATGGCAGGCGGCGGTGCTGGCCATGGTGATCAACCTCGGCGCCTATTCCACCGAGATCATCCGCGCCGGCATCCAGGCCATCCCGCGCGGGCAACTGGAAGCCGCCTCGGCGCTGGCGATGACGCGTTTCGAGACGTTCCGCCACGTGATCCTGCGCCCGGCCCTGGCCAAGGTGTGGCCGGCGCTGTCGAGCCAGATCGTCATCGTCATGCTGGGGTCGGCGGTGTGTTCGCAGATCGCCACCGAAGAGCTGTCGTTCGCGGCCAATTTCATTCAGTCGCGTAACTTCCGCGCGTTCGAAACCTACCTGTTCACCACCTTGCTGTACCTGGCCATGGCCATTGGCGTGCGGCAATTGCTGAACCTGTTCGGCCGGCGCGTGATCGTGGGGAGACGCTGATGGATTTCACCTTGTGGGATATCGTGCGCAACCTGCTCACCGGGTTGCAATGGACCTTGCTGCTGTCGCTGGTGGCGTTCGTCTGCGGCGGCGCCATGGGCTTGCTGATGCTGCTGGCGCGGATCAGCGACAACGGCTGTTTGCGGGTGTTGGCCCGTGGCTACATCGAGCTGTTCCAGGGCACGCCGCTGCTTATGCAGCTGTTCATCGTGTTCTTCGGCATCGCCCTGTTCGGCATCGACGTGTCGGCGTGGGCGGCGGCGGCCGTGGCACTGACGCTGTTCACCAGTGCGTTCCTCGCCGAAATCTGGCGCGGCTGCGTGGAGTCGATCCCGCGCGGGCAGTGGGAGGCCAGTGCCAGCCTGGCGCTGCGCCGTGGCGAGCAGCTGCGCCATGTGGTGCTGCCCCAGGCGCTGCGCCTGGCCGTGGCACCGACCGTGGGCTTTTCGGTGCAGGTGGTCAAGGGCACGGCAGTGACCTCGATCATCGGTTTCACCGAACTGACCAAGACCGGCGGCATGCTGGCCAACGCCACCTTCGAACCTTTCCTGATCTACGGCCTGGTGTCGCTGGGCTACTTCATCCTGTGTTTTCCACTGTCGCTGGGTGCCCGCCACCTGGAGAGGAGGCTGCATGCCGCTGGTTAGCGTTTCTGCGTTGCACAAGTACTACGGGGACAACCACGTGCTCAAGGGCGTCGACCTGAGCATCGAGGAAGGCGAAGTGGTGGCGATCATCGGCCGCAGCGGCTCGGGCAAGAGCACCTTGCTGCGTACCCTGAACGGGCTGGAGTCGATCAATGACGGTGTGATCGAAGTTGACGGCGAATACCTGGACGCGGCACGCGCCGACTTGCGTAGCCTGCGCCAGAAGGTCGGGATGATCTTCCAGCAGTTCAACCTGTTCCCGCATCTGAGCGTGGGCGAGAACGTGATGCTGGCGCCGCAGTTGGTGAAGAAGACGCCCAAGGCCGAGGCCCGGCAACTGGCGCGCAGGATGCTGGAACGGGTAGGGCTGGAAGCCAAGTTCGATGCCTACCCCGATCAGCTGTCCGGTGGCCAGCAACAGCGCGTGGCGATTGCCCGGGCGCTGGCGATGTCGCCCAAGGTGCTGCTGTGCGACGAGATCACCTCGGCGCTCGACCCGGAGCTGGTGAGTGAAGTGCTCGGCGTGGTGAGGGGGTTGGCCAAGGAGGGCATGACGTTGGTGATGGTTACCCATGAAATGCGCTTTGCCCGGGAGGTGGGGGACAAGCTGGTGTTCATGCACCAGGGCAAGGTGCATGAGGTTGGCGATCCGAAGAGCTTGTTCGATGCGCCGAAGACGGCGGAGCTGGCGAATTTTATTGGGAGTGTGGGGTAGTAGGGGCTGGCTTGGGATTGCATGAGGGCCACCAGGTGTTCGGCGATGATTTTGCAGGGCCCTCAAGATCGAGCGCCGCCCGCGCGGCGCATCGCGGGGCAAGCCCGCTCCCACATCTGTTTCGGGCCAATGAATCCTGTGAAAGTACCGCTGTCCGCCTTGGTGCCCGCCTTGAGTCATGTGATACAGCGTTAGCGACCACGCCAAAACCGCGTCGTACCAACAAGGCGGACCAGGTAATGGCACAGGAAAGACTGGCCCGAAACAGATGTGGGAGCGGGCTTGCCCCGCGATGCGCCGCGCGGGCGGCGCTCGATCTCACAGGCGCTGCAAGATTCCCAGCAAGCACCTGGTGGCCCTCACCCAATCTCCCGCCATACACCTGGTGGCCCTCACCCAATCCCCACCCCATAAAAAAGCCCCGACAACCAAGGCCATCGGGGCAAACGGTTGGGGGAGGATCCAACCAAAGGAGCTTTCAATTCAACAGGTCATTCAGCGCGTACTGGCCACCACCTCCGGCTGCCAGCCACCACCCAGGGCCTTGTAGATCGCCACGATGCCGCTGTACAACTCGACCTCGCCCTGGGCCTGGGCGTCTTCGGCGCTCAGGCGTTCGCGCTCGGCATCGAGCAGCACCAGGTAATCCACCGTCCCTTCGCGGTAGCGCACCGAGGCCAGCTCGGCGGCCTTGCGGCTGGCATCGCTCTGGCGCATCAGCGCCAGCAAGCGCTGCTGGCGCTTGCCGTAGTCGCTGAAGGCGTTGGCCGACTCTTCCAGGGCCAGCAGCACCTGCTGCTCATAGTTGGCCAGTGCCCCGTCGGCATCGGCCTTGGCGCCACGCAGGCGGGCGCGCACGCTGCCCAGGTCGAATGCCGCCCAAGTGATGCTCGGGCCCAGCGCCCAGGCGTTGGAGGCGGCCGAGCCGATCTGCGAGCCGCGCGCGGCGGTGAAACCGAGGAAGCCGCTGAGGCTCACCCGTGGGAACAAATCGGCGGTGGCCACGCCCACATTGGCGGTGGCCGCGGCCAGCTGGCGTTCGGCGCTGCGGATGTCCGGGCGGCGGCGCAGCAGCTCGCCGGGGTCGCCCACCGGCAAGGCCTTGGCGATGGCCGGCAGGACCTTGGGCGACAGGTCCACGGTCAGGGCGTCCGGGCGTTGGCCGAGCAGGGTGGCGATGCGGTTCTTCGCCCGCACCTGAACCGCCTGCAACTGCGGCACGGTGGCTTCGACACCGGCCAGGCGGGCGTCGGCGCGCACCACATCGAGCTCGTTGCCGACCCCGGTGTCACGCAGGGTGACGGTAATGTCGCGCGATTGCTGCTGGGTCTTGAGGTTGGCCACGGCGATCTGTTCGCGCAGCTGGGCGCCGCGCAATTGGCCGTAGGCATCCACCAGCTCGGCGATCAGGCTGACCTGCAGCTGCTGCAGGTCGGCCTCGGCGGCCGCTTCCTGCGCTTCGCTGGCTTCGATCTGGCGTTGGATACGGCCGAACAGGTCGAGCTCCCAGGCCATGTCCAGGCCCAGGTCGTAACGCTCGCTGTTGACCCGGCGTTCGGTCTGGCCGGGGATCTGGCCCTTGCCCAGGTCGCTGCTGGCGCGGCTGGTGACCACCGGCAACTGGTCGTTGGCGGCGTCGTCGCGGATCGCCCGCGCCGCTTTCAGGCGGGCGAAGGCGATGCGCAGGTCGCGGTTGCCATCCAGCGAGGCTTGCACCAGCTGGTTTAGCACCGGGTCGTCGAACTGCTTCCACCACACGCTCTCGAAGCGGCTGCGGTCGTAGGCCTTGGCTTCAAGGCTGCTGTCGAGCCTGGCCGGCTCCGTGGCCGGGGCCTTGTAGTCCGGGCCCACGGCGCAGGCCGCCAGGGCCAGCGCCAGCAGGCTCGGGGTCAGGGGTTTGAGCAGGTTCATGCATGGTTCTCCAGCGGCAGTGCGCGCTCGGCCTTGCGGGCCTGGCGACGCTCGACGAAGCGGCGGATCAGGAAGAAGAACACCGGGGTCAGGAACAGGCCGAACACGGTCACCCCGATCATCCCCGAGAACACCGCCACACCCATGGCGTGACGCATTTCCGAGCCGGCACCGGAGCTGAACACCAGCGGCACCACACCCATGATGAAGGCGATCGAGGTCATCAGGATCGGCCGCAGGCGCAGACGGCAGGCTTCCAGTACCGCAGCCAGCGGGTCGAGGCCCTTGGCCTGTTCATCCTTGGCGAACTCGACGATCAGGATCGCGTTCTTGCACGCCAGGCCCACCAGTACGATCAAGCCGATCTGGGTGAAGATGTTGTTGTCGCCACCCGAGACGATCACCCCGGTGATGGCCGACAGCAGGGTCATCGGCACGATCAGGATCACCGCCAGCGGCAGGCTCCAGCTTTCGTACTGGGCCGCCAGCACCAGGAACGCCAGCAGCACGCACAGCGGGAACACGAACAGCGCGGTGTTGCCCGAGAGGATCTGCTGGTAGGTCAGGTCGGTCCACTCGAAGGTCATGCCGTTGGGCAGCTCTTCTTTAAGCAACTTCTCGATCGCTGCCTCGGCCTGGCCGGAGCTGTAGCCAGGGGCTGCGGCGCCGTTGATCTCGGCGGTGATGAAGCCGTTGTAGTGCATGACGCGGTCAGGCCCCGAGGTATCGCTGACCTTGAGGAAGGTCGCCAGCGGGATCATCTCGCCCTGGTTGTTGCGCACCTTCAGCTGGCCGATCTGCTCGGCGTCGAGGCGGAACTGCTGTTCGGCCTGGACGTTGACCTGGTAGGTGCGGCCAAAGCGGTTGAAGTCGTTGGTGTACAGCGAACCCAGGTAGACCTGCAGGGTGTCGAAGATATCGGTGATCGCCACGCCGTGGGTCTTGGCCTTTTCCCGGTCGATGGCGGCATCGACCTGGGGCACGTTGACCTGGTAGCTGGTGAACAGGCCCGCCAGCTCCGGCACGTTGTGGCTCTTGGCGATGATGTTCTGGGTCTCTTTGTACAGCGCTTCGTAGCCCAGGTTGCCACGGTCCTCGATCTGCAGGCGGAAGCCGCCGATGGTGCCAAGGCCTTGTACCGGCGGTGGCGGGAAGATCGCGATGTAGGCGTCCTGGATATCGGCGAACTGGGCGTTCAAGGCTGCCGCGATGGCCGCCGCCGACTGGCTCGGGTCCTTGCGCTCGTCAAACGGCTTGAGCGGGGTGAACACGATGCCGCTGTTGGGGCTGTTGGTGAAACCGTTGATCGACAGGCCCGGGAAGGCCACCGAATCGGCCACGCCCGGTTGCTTGAGGGCGATCTCGCTCATGCGCTTGATCACCGCCTCGGTGCGGTCGAGGCTGGCCGCGTCCGGCAACTGGGCGAAGGCCACCAGGTACTGCTTGTCCTGGGCCGGGACGAAACCGGTCGGGGTGGTCGAGAAGCCCAGGTAGGTCAGGCCCATGAGGCCGGCGTAGACGAACAGGGCGATGCCGCTGGAGCGGATGACCCGGCGCACGCCACCGACGTAGCCATGGCTGGCGCGGTCGAAGAAGCGGTTGAACGGGGCGAACAGCCAGCTGCCCAGCAGTTTTTCCAGGAACCGCGAGAAACGGTCCTTGGGTGCGTGGTGGTCCTTGAGCAGCACGGCGGCCAGGGCCGGCGACAGGGTCAGCGAGTTGAACGCCGAGATCACGGTGGAGATGGCGATGGTCAGGGCGAACTGCTTGTAGAACTGCCCGGTAAGGCCAGAGATGAACGCCGCCGGCACGAACACGGCGCACAGCACCAGCGCCGTGGCGATGATCGGCCCGGTCACTTCGCTCATGGCCTTTTGCGTGGCTTCCAGCGGTTTCAGGCCCAGCCCGATGTTGCGTTCGACGTTCTCCACCACCACGATGGCGTCGTCCACCACGATACCGATGGCCAGCACCAGGCCGAACAGCGACAGGGCGTTGAGCGAGAAGCCGAACAGGTGCATCACCGCGAAGGTACCGATCAGCGACACCGGCACGGCCAGCAACGGGATGATCGAGGCGCGCCAGGTCTGCAGGAACAGGATGACGACCAGTACCACCAGGATCAGCGCTTCGAACAGGGTGTGCACCACGGCCTCGATGGAGCCACGGACGAACACGGTCGGGTCATAGACGATGCTGTAGTCCATGCCCTCGGGGAAGTCCTTCTTCAGCTCGGCCATCTTCGCCCGCACTTCGTCGGAGATCTCGATGGCGTTGGAGCCTGGGCGCTGGAAGATCGGGATGGCAACGGCCGGCTGGTTGTTCAGCAGCGAGCGCAGGGCGTACTGGCTGGAGCCGAGTTCGACCCGGGCGATGTCCTTCAGGCGAGTGATTTCGCCATCGGCACCGGCTCGGATGATGATGTTCTCGAACTCTTCCTCGTTGACCAGGCGGCCCTGGGTGTTGATCGACAGCTGGAAGCTGGTGGAGCCGGGGGCGGGCGGGGCGCCCAGCTGGCCGGCGGCGACCTGGCGGTTCTGTTCGCGGATCGCGGCCACCACATCGCTGGCGGTCAGGTTGCGCGAAGCGGTCTTGTTCGGGTCGAGCCATACCCGCAGCGAGTAGTCGCCCATGCCGAACAGTTGCACGTCGCCCACGCCACCCAGGCGAGCGAGCTCGTCCTTGATGTTGAGGATGGCGTAGTTGGACAGGTAGAGCATGTCGTAGCGGTTATCCGGCGAGGTCAGGTGCACGACCATGGTCAGGTCGGGAGAGGCCTTGTCGACGGTGATACCGATACGCGTCACTTCTTCCGGCAGCTTCGGCTGGGTACGGGTGACGCGGTTCTGCACCTGCACCTGGGCGTTGTCCAGGTCGGTGCCCAGGGCGAAGGTGATGGTCAGGGTGAGCTTGCCGTCGGCGGTGGACTGCGAGGACATGTACAGCATGTTCTCGACACCGGTGATGGCCTGCTCCAGCGGTGCGGCGACGGTTTCGCCGATGACCTTGGGGTTGGCGCCGGGGAAGTTGGCGCGCACCACCACGGTGGGCGGAACCACTTCGGGGTATTCGCTGATCGGCAGCTGGAACAGCGAGATCGAGCCCGCGATCAGCAGCACCAGCGACAGCACCGCGGCGAAGATCGGCCGGGTAATGAAGAATTTCGAGAAGTTCATCGGTGTTGTCCCTTAACCGCGTGGCGCTTGGGCGCTGGCGACTTTGACGTTGGCACCCGCAACTTTGGGCGCCGGGTTGCTGGCTTCGAGGGCCTGGCGCTGCTGGGCGAGGGCGGCGAGGGTCTGCTCGCTGGCCATCTGGGTTTCTTCTGGGGTGACTGGCGAGCCAGGGCGCACGCGCTGCAGGCCCTTGACCACGATGCGGTCGTCCTTGCCCAGGCCGCTGCGCACGATGCGCAGGCCTTCGAGCTTCGGCCCCAGCTCCACTGCGCGGTAGGCGGCCTTGTTGTCCTTGTCCATGACCAGCACGAACTTCTTGCCAAGGTCGGTGCCGACTGCTTCGTCGTTGATCAGCACGGCGTCGTACTGGGCGCTGCCGACCAGCTTCAGGCGTGCGTACAGGCCGGGGGTGAACTGGCCGTCGCGGTTGTCGAACACGGCGCGGCCACGGATGGTGCCGGTGCGCGGGTTGACCTGGTTGTCGACGAAGTTCATCTGGCCCAGGTGCGGGTTGCCGGTTTCGTTGGTCAGGCCCAGGTACACCGGGGTGCTCTGGCCGCGCTGGCCGTCACGCGCCAGCTGGGTGTACTTGAGGTACACGCGCTCGTCGGCGTCGAAGTAGGCGTACACCTTGTCGGTGGAGACCACGCTGGTCAGCGGCGTGACGTCGGCGCTGACGATGTTGCCGGCGGTGAACTGGGCGCGGCTGACGCGGCCGCTGATCGGCGCGGTGACTCGGGTGAAACTCAGGTTCAGGCGGGCCAGGTCCAGTTGTGCCTGGATGGCATCGACCCCGGCACGGGCTTCGGCAGCGGCGCTGGTGCGCGACTCTGCAAGCTCGGCGGAGATCGCGTTGCTGTCGCGCAGGCGCTCGCCACGGCGGGCCTCGTTGGCGCTGCGGATGGCGGTGGCCTTGGCCTGCTGCACCTGGGCTTCGAGGCGGCGGACTTCAGCCTGGAACGGGCGTGGGTCGATCTGGAACAGCAGGTCGCCTTTTTTCACCTGGGCGCCTTCGGTGAAGGCCACCAGGTCGATCTGGCCAGAGACCCGTGGGCGCACCTCGACGGTTTCCGGCGCTTCCAGGCGGCCGGTGAACTCGTCCCATTCGTTGATCGGCTGCTCGATCACCTTGGCGACGCTGACCTTGGGTGCGGCGGGAGCCTGCATGGCGTCTGGTGCGCGGCCACAGGCGCTGAGCACCACCACTGCCAGGGCAGCGAGGGGGAAGCGCAAGGGTTTGAGTGAGAGATCCATGGAGTACTCCGCCAATGTATTAGTAGTGGGCGGAGTGTGAGTGTGTTGCGCGCGACGCACGAATCGAACGCAGCGAAGGTTATTATCACGGGCAATGATATGAGCGATGGCGTTATCGATGATGACGCATGGTCAGGAGCATCGAGCCCTCGACTCAAGTCATGCCGAAGTGCCGGATAACCGATGGTTCTTGCGGTGATGAACATCCTGTTTGAGCAACTGGTCATTTCGCAAGATTTACCGTACCGCTAGCTCATCCCTTTCCTGTCGATGCCTCGACGCGCTCCGACATACAGAGCGGTATCTCCTCACCATCATTTCGCCTTCCCAAGCCATGGTCAGGAAGGCTAGCCCCATGACCACCCTCACCGAGCACGACGTCGAGCTCGCCATTGCCCCCCTCGAAACCCTGCTCAGCGAGGACCTGGGCCTCGCCGCCGCTGCCGTCAACGACTGGCTGCACGGCATCAGCGGCGGCTTTCTCGACTTGCAGTCCCTGCGCAACCTCGGTGAAAACACCCCTGTTGTTGCCAACGCCCTGGCCGCCGTGGATGTGCTCGCTGACCTCATCGAGTTGGTCGAGCACCCTGGCAGCGACCCGCTGCTGTGGGTCAGCCTGGGTATCAACCTGATTGGCGTCGTGCCCTTCCCGCCGGGCATGACCATCCCCCGCCGGGTGTTGCGCCCGGTGCTGCAACTGACCCGCCAGACCCTGCGCCGCCGCCCTGGCGCGCGCCTCGACGCGGTGCTGCTGGAAATCCTCGAAGGCCACCTGCACGCCAGCATCCGCGGCGAGCTGGATAACTTCATCAGCGGGGCGCTGCAGCACTTGCCAGAAATGCTCGCCCACGCCAGTGACCTCGCCCAGGCGCTGCTTCGCCAGTTGGCCCGCGCCCTCGACGACCTCGCCAGGGGCCGGCTGGACGCCCAGGCCAGTCGGCGCACGGCGCGCCAGCAACTGGCCCAGGTGGCCCTGTACGACTCGGCGCTGGAAGCCGATGCCTGGTTGTTGGCCCTGGCGGCGTTGGGCAATGCCGCCGAAGGCACCTTCAAACAGGCCTACAACAGCGTCGCCGGGCATTTCAGCGGCGAGCTCGAGGCCTTGTTCAAGCCACTGATCGCCACCCTTGAAAGCTTGGCCGAAGCCGTGCCCAAGCAGCTTGCGGCCCTCGGCCAGGCCGAACGGCCGCATAGCATCGCCTGGTTGTTGACCCAACTGCTGCAGACTGTGCAGGCCCATCCGCCAAGCCGGCGAGTGGCGGTCAACCTCAAACCCAATGCCACTGCGCAAGCCAGGATGATCCGCAGCGAAGGGCCGACCGAAGCTACCCGCCGCCAGGGCCGCGCCAACAAGCAGCCCAAGCCTGAGAAGAATGGCCCTTGCGCCTGCACCGGGTTCAGCATCGGCCACGTGCTTGGCGACGAGACGCTGGCCCACCAGGATCTCAGTCTGCCTGGGCCGTTCCCGGTCAATTGGACGCGGGTGTACAACTCCCGGCTGGCGGCCCTCGATCAAGGTTCGCTCGGCGCCCGCTGGATCACCGAGTTCACCACCTGCATCGATGTCGTGGAAAAGGTCGTGGTGTTCCACGACAGCGACGGCCGCAGCCACGACTACCCGCTGCCCAACGTTGGCAAGCCGCACCATGACCCGATCGAGTACTTCAGCCTGGTGCGCACCGCCGAGCAGCAACTGGTGTTGCTGCGTGGCTTGGACCGCCGCGAAACCTATGTCCGCGAGGGCGACCGCTTCTACCTGACGCATATCCAACTGCGCAGCGGCGCCGGGGCAATGCTGCACTACGAGCACCAGTTCAACGGCCGGCCGGTGCTGTCGGATATCAACACCTACTCCGACAACGATCCCGAAAAAGTCCATCTGCAATTGGGTACTCTGCTCGACGACCATGGGCATCTCCAGGGCCTGTGGCAGGTGGTCGATGGCACGCCGCTGCGCCAGCTGTGCGGCTACCACTACGACACCCACGGCGACCTGATCGCCGCCCAGGACGAGCACGGCGCTGCTTGGCACTACCAGTACCAGCATCATTTACTGACCCGCTACACCGACCGCACCGGGCGCGGCATCAACCTCGAATGGGACGGCAGCGGCCCGCACGCCAAGGCCATCCACGAATGGGCCGACGACGGCAGCTTCGAGACCCGCCTGGCCTGGGACCCGAACATCCGCCTGACCTGTGTCACCGACGCCCACGGCCAGGAAACCTGGCATTACTACGACGCCCTGGGCTACACCTACCGCCTGATCCACCCGGACGGCCGCGAGGAGTGGCTGTTCCGCGACCCGCGCAAGAACGTCATCCGCCATGTCCACCCCGACGGCAGCCAGGACCGCTACACCTACGATGAGCGCAGCAACCTGCTGCAGCACATCCGCGCCGACCACAGCACGGTGCACTACGCCTACGACGATCACGACCAGCCGATCAAACTGCGCGATGCCGAGGGTGGCTTGTGGCTACGCGACTATGACGAGCGCGGCAACCTGGTCGAGAGCGTCGATCCGCTGGGGAACAAGACCGAGTACGCCTACACCCCGGCCGGGCTGGTCAAGGCGATCAAGGATGCGCTAGGCAACGAAAAGACACTCGCCTACAACGACGCCGGGCAGTTGCTTGAGTACACCGACTGCTCGGGCAAGCGCAGCCAGTGGACATACGACGCCTTCGGCCAGCTGACCGACTTCACCGATGCGGCGGGCCACACGACCACCTACGAATACCAGGCCGGGCAACTGGCCACGGTCACCCATCCCGACAAGACCGAAGAGCGCTTCAACTACGATGCCGAAGGCCGCCTGCTGGCGCATGTCGATGCCCTCGACCGCTGCACCACCTGGGCCTACAGCGCCGCAGGCCTTTTGACCGAACGCGTCGACGCCAACGAACACACCCTGCGTTATCGCTGGGACAAGCTTGGCCGCTTGAACGGCCTGGAAAACGAGAACGCGAGCAAGGCCACTTTCCTCTACGACCCGGTGGGCCGGCTGCTACAAGAGACTGGCTTCGATGGCCTGGTCACCCGTTACCAGTACGACCCGTACAGCGGTCGCCTCGCCTCGACCCAGGTTGGCCAGCGCCGTATCGACTTGACCTTCGACCCCATGGGCCGATTGAGTGAGCGTACGGCCCGCCTGGGCAACCAGAGCCAGAGCGAAACCTTCGCCTACGACGGCAACGGCCAGCTGATCC
>NZ_JBMOWQ010000173.1:0-13016 GCF_049310485.1 Pseudomonas sp. GZD-209 | reverse complement strand
CGTGGGAGCGGGCTTGCCCCGCGATTGCAATCTCCCGTTAAACCCAGATCGCATCCCAGTTCAAGCCCGCTCCCGCGTACAAGAACGCGATCTGCCGTGGGAGCGGGCTTGCCCCGCGATCGCAATCTCCCGTTAAACCCAGATCGCATCCCAGTTCAAGCCCGCTCCCGCGTACAAGAACGCGATCTGTCGTGGGAGCGGGCTTGCCCCGCGATTGCAATCTCCCGTTAAACCCAGATCGCATCCCAGTTCAAGCCCGCTCCCGCGTACAAGAACGCGATCTGTCGTGGGAGCGGGCTTGCCCCGCGATTACAATCTCCCTCTAAACCCAGATCGCATCCCAGTGCGAGTAGTCTCCAACGCGGCTGACCAGCCCCGCCCTGACAGGGTTGGCAACCACGTACCTGGCAAAGCTTCGCAGGTCTTCTTCGCGTCTGAGTGCTCGGTCGTGATAGCCGGCTTGCCATAGCTGCCCGTTGAGCTTGCCCATTTTGTACAGCGAGCAACGGCTGCGTGATTTGAAGCGACGCATGACAGTGCAAAGGGTGTTGTCTCTGAGTTGGATCAGCCAGTGCACGTGATCGGGCATGATCACCCATGCAAGGCTCAGGACCGAGCCTTCGGCCTCTGCCTGCGCGAAAGTAGGTGGCAGGCAGCGCGCCGCTTGGAAGCCGCGGAACAGGGGTAGCCGGTCCTTGGTGGTGCTGGTCAGCAGATAGGCCCGACCAGGCTCAGAGACTCGACCGCGACGCAGTCGATGGGAGGCAGGACTTTCCATGTCGTATTCCTCGATAAGGGAAAACAACAAGTTAGGTCGGCAGGATAAGGCACGCCCAAGGCAATGGGCACATCATGTTTCAGGGCTGAAGCCATCGCGGGGCAAGCCCGCTCCCACGCGATGGCATGCTGCATCAGAACTCAGTGGTCGTCGCCGTCATCATCCTCGGCGCCATCGACCTTCATCCCCAACTCCTTGATCTTGCGCGTCAGGGTGTTGCGCCCCCAGCCCAGCAGTACCGCTGCATCGCGGCGCCGCCCGGCGGTGTGCTTGAGCGCGGTCTCGATCATGATCCGCTCGAAGCTGGGCACGGCGCTGTCCAGCAGGCTCGACTGGCCACGGGCCAGGGCTTGGTCGGCCCACTGGCGCAGGGCCTGCTCCCAGTTGGTCACTGGCGCTGCGTCCTGCGGCAGGTTGAGCAACTCCGGCGGCAGGTCGCCGATCAGCACCTCGCGGCTGGAGGCCATCACGGTGATCCAGCGGCAGGTGTTTTCCAGCTGGCGGACGTTGCCCGGCCACGGCAGGTTGCGGATGAACTCTTCGGTTTCCGGCTTGAGCAGCTTGGGCTCGACCGCCAGTTCCTGGGCGGCGCGGCCGAGGAAGTGGCGGGCCAGGGTCGGGATGTCTTCGCGGCGGTCGGACAGGCGCGGGATATGGATGCGAATCACGTTGAGGCGGTGGAACAGGTCTTCGCGGAACTTGCCGGCCTGTACCAGGGTTTCCAGGTTCTGGTGGGTCGCGGCGATGATGCGCACATCGACCTTCACCGGCACGTGGCCGCCAACCCGGTAGAACTCGCCGTCGGCCAACACGCGCAGCAGGCGGGTCTGGGTGTCGGCGGGCATATCGCCGATTTCGTCGAGGAACAGCGTGCCGCCGTCGGCCTGCTCGAAGCGGCCACGGCGCAGGTTGGCGGCGCCGGTGAACGCGCCTTTTTCATGGCCGAACAGCTCGGACTCCATCAGGTCCTTGGGGATCGCCGCCATGTTCAGGGCGATGAACGGCGCAGCCGCGCGCGGGCTGTGGCGGTGCAGGGCATGGGCCACCAGCTCTTTGCCGGTACCCGATTCGCCGTTGATCAGCACGGTGATGTTGGAGTGGCTCAGGCGACCGATGGCGCGGAACACCTCCTGCATCGCCGGTGCTTCACCGATGATCTCGGGGGTGCGGGCCAGTGCCTGGGGCACCTCCAGCGCTTGCTGTTCCTGAGCGTGCTGGTTGGCGCGCTTGACCAGCGACACCGCCTCGTCGACGTCGAACGGCTTGGGCAGGTACTCGAAGGCGCCGCCCTGGTAGGAGGCCACGGCACTGTCCAGGTCGGAGTGCGCGGTCATGATGATGACCGGCAGGCCCGGGTGCTGGTCGCGAATCTGTGCCAGCAGGTCGAGGCCGCTGGCACCGGGCATGCGGATATCGGAAATGATCACATCAGGCTGCTGGCGTGCCAGGCGGCCCATCACGCCGTCGGCGCTGTCGAAGCTCTGGGTGGTCATGCCCTCCTGCTGCAGGGCCTTTTCCAGGACCCAGCGGATGGAGCGATCATCATCGACGATCCAGACGGTTTCACTTCGGCTCATGAGGCGGTGGCTCCTTGTTCCAGGGGCAGGTAGATCGAGAAGGCGGTGTGGCCGGGGTGGCTTTCACACTCGATCAGGCCCTGGTGCTGGCTGATGATGTTCTGGGTAATGGCCAGGCCGAGCCCGGTACCGTCCGGGCGGCCGCTGACCATGGGGTAGAAGAGGGTGTCCTGCAGTTCTGCGGGGATGCCCGGGCCGTTGTCGACGATCTCGACCCGGGCCACCAGGCGATGCCGCACGTGGGCGATGGTGAACTGGCGCACGGCGCGGCTGCGCAGGGTGATGCGGCCCAGGCGCAGTTCGTTCTGCCCGCCGATGGCCTGCATGGCATTGCGCACGATGTTGAGCACCGCCTGGATCATCTGCTCGCGGTCGATCAGCACGTCCGGCAGGCTGGGGTCGTAGTCGCGTACCAGGGTGATGCCGCCCTGGCTTTCCGCCTCCACCAGGCTGCACACGCGCTCCAGCACTTCGTGGATGTTGGTCATCGACAGCGACGGCAGCTTGTTCGAGCCGAGCATGCGGTCGACCAGGTTACGCAGCCGGTCGGCCTCTTCGATGATCACGTTGGTGTAGTCGCGCAGGCCATCGTTGGGCAATTCGCGGGCCAGCAACTGCGCTGCGCCGCGAATGCCGCCCAGCGGGTTCTTGATTTCGTGGGCCAGGCCGCGCACCAGCATCTTGGTGGTTTCCTGCTTGCTCAACTGGGCCTCTTCCTTGGTGATGCGCAGCAGGCGGTCACGCGGGTGCACTTCGAGCAGCAGCAGGGTATTGCCCTGGTGCAGGATCGGCGTGACGGCGTAGTCGACGGTGATGCTCTGGCCGGTCAGCGAGGTCAGCTGGGCTTCGCGCTTGGTGAACGGATGCGCCTGCTCCACCGCCTGGCGCAGCGAGTTGAGTGCCTCGGCCGATTCGGTGAACAGCTCGCTGATGAACTGCCCATGGCTGCGCTGGCCACTGACGGCCAGGAGCATTTCCGCCGCCGGGTTCATGTACTCAAGGCGCAGCTCGGCGTTGAGCAGAAGCGTGGCCGTGGTCAGGTTGTCCAGAAGCAGACGGTGCTGTGCATCGCTGATGGTCATAAGGCGTCGTTGACCTCTGTTGGCACTCTTTTGGCGCCCCGGACAGGCCTGGGGCGCGCACGGATGACGTGCTGGATGCGATGAAAATGCAAGAACCAAACCAAGGCTCTGAAAAGAAGCGGAAATGGCGGATAAAAGCCTGTATTCGCGCTAATTCAGGACATAAAGTCCTGGTTAAACGATTCACGTGACCCAAAGTGGGGTGCATGCTGGGGCGTCAGGCCTGGCAATGCACCAATATGGAGCATAGGGCGCTCGTCAGCTTTTGCACAGCTGGCTGCTGGCGCGGACCAGGGCGAGGTGGCGCACGGGTTCGTGTGTGCGCTGTTGCAGGGCATCGGCCAGGTAGCTGGGGCAGTCGGCCGGGGGCGCCTGGTCGAAGCGGGCAAGGGCGGCGAGTAGCTGCGCCTGCAGCCGGTCCAGGGCGGGGCGCACATCCTCGCCAAGGTCGCGCCGGGGCAGGGCGGGTGCTTGGCGTGCGCGGTGCCAGCTGTCCAGCAGGTGGTACTGCAGCAGTTTGCTGGCCTCTATCTGGTCGGCGAAGAAGCTTTCGGCCCGTGCCGGGGCCAGCGAGTAGGCGGTTGCGGCCTGGCGTGCATTGGCCAGCACCTGTTGTTCGCGAGCGCTGGCTTGAACCGGTTGGCCTCGGTCCCATTTGTGCAGCGCGACGGCTTCGGCCAGGTCAAGGCGTTGCTCGATGGCATCGAGCAGGGGGTCGAGGTTTGAAGGGGGCGGTGGCGGTGTGCTGCAGCCCGACAGTGCGAGGCAGCAGGTCAGGGCTAGGTGGGTAGGGCGCATGACGATCTCCTGGGTTGATGGAGCATCGAGTGTCGCAGTGTCGCCAGGTGTGGCTGTAGGGTTAGTCCGATTTAGGCGGTGCAGAAATGGAAACGGCCTCCCTGGGGAGGCCGTCCTGATGTCACCGACGCGGGGCGTCGATCAAATCAGCAGCTGTAGTACAGCTCGTATTCCAGCGGGTGAACGAAGGTACGGACCTTGATCTCTTCTTCGGATTTCAGCTCGATGTAGGCATCGATGAAGTCGTCGGAGAACACGCCGCCCTTGGTCAGGAACGCACGGCCCTTGTCCAGCTCTTCCAGGGCTTCTTTCAGGCTACCGCACACCTGTGGGATCTCTTTCGCCTCTTCAGGCGGCAGGTCGTACAGGTTCTTGTCGGCGGCGTCGCCTGGGTGGATCTTGTTCTGGATACCGTCCAGGCCGGCCATCAGCAGGGCGGCGAAGCACAGGTACGGGTTGGCCGCCGGGTCCGGGAAGCGCGCTTCGATACGGCGGGCTTTCGGGCTGGAAACGTAAGGGATACGGATCGAGGCCGAACGGTTGCGAGCCGAGTAGGCCAGCATTACCGGGGCTTCGAAGCCAGGTACCAGACGCTTGTAGGAGTTGGTGGCCGGGTTGGTGAAGCCGTTCAGGGCCTTACCGTGCTTGATGATGCCGCCGATGAAGTACAGGGCGGTGTCGGACAGGCCGGCATAGCCTTCACCCGCGAAGGTGTTCTTGCCGTCTTTCCAGATCGACATGTGCACGTGCATGCCCGAGCCGTTGTCGCCGTACAGTGGCTTAGGCATGAAGGTAGCGGTGCGGCCGTAGGCGTCGGCAACGTTGTGCACGACGTACTTCAGCGCTTGAACTTCGTCGGCCTTCTTCACCAGGGTGTTGAACTTGACGCCGATTTCGTTCTGGCCGGCAGTCGCCACTTCGTGGTGGTGAACTTCGACGGTCTGGCCCATCTCCTCCAGTGCGTTGCACATGGCGGTACGGATTTCGTGGTCGTGGTCGAACGGCGGAACCGGGAAGTAGCCGCCTTTGACGCCTGGACGGTGGCCTTTGTTGCCGCCTTCCACGTCCTGGTCGGACATCCACGAGCCTTGCTCGGAGTAGATCTTGAACATCGAGCCGGAGATGTCGGACTTGAACTTCACTTCGTCGAAGATGAAGAACTCAGGCTCTGGGCCGGCGTACACGGTGTCACCGATCAGCGTGGCTTTCAGGTGCTCTTCGGCGCGACGGGCGATAGCGCGTGGGTCGCGGTCATAGCCCTGCATGCTGGCAGGGTCGATGATGTCGCAGGTGAGGATCAGGGTCGGCTCTTCGGTGAACGGGTCCAGCACGGCGGTGGAGTCGTCCGGCAGCAGGATCATGTCGGAGGCTTCGATGCCTTTCCAGCCAGCGATGGAGGAACCGTCGAACATCTTGCCGACTTCGAAGAAGTCTTCGTCCAGGCCATCACGCGCCGGCATGGTCACGTGGTGCTGAGTGCCTTTGGTGTCCGTGAAACGCAGATCAATCCACTTGACGTCATGATCTTTGATGAGTTGAACCGACTTCGACATGTTGTCCTCCGGATGGTCTAGAGCGCGGTGGGCCGCTGCTCTGGAAAAAGGGTGTTGCCAGGCGCGGATAGTCGGCCAAGCGTACCTGCCTCACAAGAGAGCAAATTGCATGCCAGTGCCCGAAAATGGCGAGAGTGGGATAAAAGGAGGCGTTTGCGGGCATCTGACGGTGGGGTGGCGGGGAAAGGTGCACTCTTAAGATGCGAATTTTGGTAGCGATGCACCAATAGAGTGCACTGACCGGCTGGTGTGCTTTACGGGTTGGTGTGCTTTCTTTGGGGGCCTCTTCGCGGGTGAACCCGCTCCCACAGGGTTCGCACGGCCTATGGCATCTGTGCGGTCCCTGTGGGAGCGGGTTTACCCGCGAAGAGCCGGAACAGGCAGCACAAAAGCCCGCCCATACATTTATCTCAAAGCTTCTGATCAAAAGTTGGTCAAAACCTGAGCAATTTCCGATATAATTCGCGCCCCTCATTTTCGGCAGGCCCTGCGCGCGCTGTTAAACCAATGAAACTTATCGTCAAAGTCTTCCCAGAGATCACCATCAAGAGCCGACCGGTGCGCAAGCGCTTCATCCGTCAGCTCAGCAAGAACATCCGCAACGTGCTCAAGGACCTCGATCCTGAGCTCGCGGTCGATGGTGTCTGGGACAATCTCGAGGTGGTCACCCGCATCGAGGACGAAAAGATCCAGCGCGAAATCATCGAGCGCCTGCGCTGCACCCCGGGCATCACCCACTTCCTGCAGGTGCAGGAATACCCGCTGGGCGACTTTGACGACATCGTCGAGAAGTGCAAGCAGCACTTCGGTCACCTGCTGGCCGGCAAGTACTTCGCCGTGCGCTGCAAGCGTGGCGGCCACCACGACTTCACCTCGATGGACGTCGACCGCTATGTCGGCAGCCAGCTGCGCCAGCAATGCGGCGCTGCCGGCATCGAGCTGAAGAAGCCCGAAGTGCTGGTGCGCATCGAGATCCGCGACCAGCGCCTGTACGTGATCCACAACCAGCACAACGGCATCGGCGGCTACCCGCTGGGCGCCCTGGAGCAGACCCTGGTGCTGATGTCCGGTGGCTTCGACTCCACCGTGGCCGCCTACCAGATGATGCGCCGCGGCCTGATGACGCACTTCTGCTTCTTCAACCTCGGCGGGCGCGCCCACGAGCTGGGCGTGATGGAAGTGGCGCACTTCCTGTGGAAGAAGTACGGCAGCAGCCAGCGCGTGCTGTTCATCAGCGTGCCGTTCGAGGAAGTGGTCGGCGAAATCCTCAACAAGGTCGACAACAGCTACATGGGCGTGACCCTCAAGCGCATGATGCTGCGCGGTGCCGCGCACATGGCCGAGCGTCTGCAGATCGACGCGCTGGTCACCGGTGAGGCGATCTCCCAGGTGTCCAGCCAGACCCTGCCGAATCTGTCGATCATCGACTCGGCCACCGACAAGCTGGTGCTGCGCCCACTGCTGGCCAGCCACAAGCAGGACATCATCGACCAGGCCACCGAAATCGGCACCGCCGACTTCGCCAAGCACATGCCTGAGTACTGCGGCGTGATTTCGGTGAACCCGACCACCCATGCCAAGCGTCACCGCATGGAGCACGAAGAAAAGCAGTTCGACATGGCGGTGCTGGAGCGTGCCCTGGAGCGCGCCAAGTTCATCTCCATCGACCACGTGATCGACGAGTTGGGCAAGGACATCGAGATCGAGGAAGTGGCCGAGGCACTGCCGGGCCAGATCATCATCGACATTCGTCACCCCGATGCCCAGGAAGACGAACCTCTGGCGCTGGACGGTATCGAAGTCCAGGCCATGCCGTTCTACGCGATCAACAGCAAGTTCAAGCACCTGGACCCCACGCGCCAGTACCTGCTGTATTGCGACAAAGGTGTGATGAGCCGTTTGCACGCACACCACCTGCTCAGTGAGGGACATGCCAATGTGCGTGTTTATCGTCCGACATAAGACCCCAGGGCTGTATGGCGGCAGCATCCGCCATCGCCCTCCCGACCATCGGGCCCGCTGAGCCTCAAACCGTACATATTCGCCGCCTACACTGGCGGCAACCGAATCCTCTGATCGAGATACAGTTGTGATCGAAAATCTGCGTAACATCGCCATCATCGCCCACGTTGACCATGGTAAAACCACCCTGGTCGACAAACTCCTGCGTCAGTCCGGCACCCTGGAGCGTAACGAGCTCAACGACGAGCGCGTCATGGACTCCAACGACCAGGAAAAAGAGCGCGGCATTACCATTCTGGCGAAGAACACCGCCATCAACTGGAACGGCTACCACATCAACATCGTCGACACCCCCGGCCACGCCGACTTCGGTGGCGAGGTTGAGCGTGTAATGTCGATGGTCGACTCCGTGCTGCTGCTGGTCGACGCCCAAGACGGCCCGATGCCGCAAACCCGCTTCGTGACCAAAAAAGCCTTCGAAGCTGGCCTGAAGCCAATCGTCGTGATCAACAAGGTTGACCGTCCGGGCGCGCGTCCTGACTGGGTTCTGGACCAGATCTTCGACCTGTTCGACAACCTCGGTGCCACCGACGAACAGCTGGACTTCAAAGTCGTCTACGCCTCGGCCCTGAACGGCATCGCCGGTCTGGACCACACCGACATGGGCGAAGACATGACTGCCCTGTACCAGGCGGTCATCGACCACGTTCCAGCGCCAGCTGTTGACCGTGACGGCGCGTTCCAGATGCAGATCTCCGCACTGGACTACAACAGCTTCCTGGGTGTGATCGGTGTTGGCCGTATCGCCCGTGGTCGCATCAAGCCGAACACCCCGGTTGTCGCCATCGACGCCGACGGCAAGAAGCGTAACGGCCGTATCCTGAAACTGATGGGTCACCACGGTCTGCACCGCGTTGACGTCGAAGAAGCCCAGGCTGGCGACATCGTCTGCATCAGCGGTTTCGACGAGCTGTTCATCTCCGACACCCTGTGCGACCCGACTGCCGTTGAGGCGATGAAGCCGCTGACCGTCGACGAGCCTACCGTTTCGATGACCTTCCAGGTCAACGACTCGCCGTTCTGCGGCAAGGAAGGCAAGTTCGTCACCAGCCGTAACATCAAGGACCGTCTGGACAAAGAGCTGCTGTACAACGTTGCCCTGCGCGTTGAAGAAACCGACTCCCCAGACAAGTTCAAGGTCTCGGGCCGTGGCGAGCTGCACCTCTCGGTACTGATCGAAACCATGCGTCGCGAAGGCTTCGAACTGGCCCTGGGCCGTCCGGAAGTGATCATCCGTGAAGTGGATGGCGTGAAGCAGGAGCCGTTCGAAAACGTCACCATCGACATCCCTGAAGAATCCCAGGGCAAGGTCATGGAAGAGATGGGTCTGCGTAAAGGCGACCTGACCAACATGGTCCCGGATGGCAAGGGCCGTGTACGCCTGGAATACAACATCCCGGCGCGTGGCCTGATCGGTTTCCGTAACCAGTTCCTGACCCTGACCAACGGTGCAGGCATCCTGACCTCGATCTTCGATCGCTACGACACCGTGAAGTCCGGCCACATGTCCGGCCGTCAGAACGGCGTACTGGTTTCGGTCGAAACCGGCAAGGCACTGACCTACTCGCTGGAAACCCTGCAGGCGCGCGGCAAGCTGTTTGTCGAGCACGGTCAGGAGATCTACAACGGTCAGATCGTCGGCCAGAACAGCCGCGACAACGACCTGGGCGTCAACCCTACCAAGGGCAAGAAGCTCGACAACATGCGTGCTTCGGGTAAAGACGAAGTCATCGCCCTGGTTCCGCCTGTTCGCTTCACCCTGGAACAGGCTCTGGAATACATCCAGGAAGACGAGCTGTGCGAAGTAACGCCGAAGTCCATCCGTCTTCGCAAGAAGATCCTGGACGAAAGCGAGCGTACCCGCGCTGCCAAGAAAGCCAAAAACAGCTAAGTTAGCTTTGGCTGAATGAAAACGCCCCCGGTCGAAAGGCCGGGGGCTTTTTTTTTTGCCTTCAGTATTTGCGTTGGTTTCTTCGCGGGTAAACCCGCTCCCACAGGTACTGCACAGGCTCTGAACTTTGCAGAGATCCTGTGGGAGCGGGTTTACCCGCGAAGAGGCCGGTACAGGCTAAAGATCAGCGCCCAACCACCTTGGGCTTATAAGCACAATACCCCGGCCGCGGCCCGATCTTGGGGTGGTTGCGGCAGGTGTCCGGGCGCTTGTCGTAGATGGTGCACAGCCGGCTCTTGCGGTCCAGGTACATGCAGTCATCGTTGCTCATCCGGGTCAGGGTGAAGATCCCCGACTTCTGGTTGAAGCGCTCGATGATGCCTTCCTTCTGCAGGCGCTTGGCCACGTTCTTTGGCGGTTCGTCTTTTTCGAACTCGTCCACCACGCCGATACGGATCAGATCCTTGATCTTCACCTCCACCGGCAAGGTGCAACAGGTCGAGTGGCAGCCACCGCACATGTGGCTGGCATAGCGCTGCCAGGTCTCCAGGCGGTCGACTTCGGCGGCGGCGATCAGGGTCGTTTTCATCGTTATGGGGGCGAATCACGGTCTTGGGGCGCGCGATCATACCGGAGTTGTTCAATTTGTGAACAACCTTTTGCCCGATTCCCGCCTGGCGCATGAAATCCGCGAACCGTTGCTGTCGCTCTGTGTCAGACCGTCTAGGCTGAACACTTTCCCTGCGCTTTAGCCTACTTGCCCGAGGATGCCGCATGTCCCAGGAAAACAAGGCCCGTGAGGCCAAAGCTCATCATGAGGAGGTGGCGGATTTTCGCGCCGCCGTGCTGGCCAAGCTGACCTACGCGGTCGGCAAGGACCCGGAACACGCGTTCGACCACGACTGGTTCGAGGCCATCGCCCTGGCGGCCCGCGACCACATGGTCGACCACTGGATGGACCACACCCGGCGGGCCTACCGCCGCAGCCAGAAGAGGGTGTATTACCTTTCCCTCGAATTCCTCATCGGCCGGCTGCTGTACGACAGCCTGAGCAACCTGGGTTACCTGGAGGTCGCCCGCGAGGCGCTGCAGGGCCTGGACGTGGACCTTGAGCGCATTCGCCTGCTCGAGCCGGATGCGGCGCTGGGTAACGGCGGCCTCGGGCGCCTGGCGGCGTGTTTCATGGAGAGCATGTCGACACTGGGCATTGCCGCCCATGGCTATGGCATCCGCTACGAACACGGCCTGTTCCGCCAGGCGCTGGTCGATGGCTGGCAGCAGGAGCAGACCGAGAACTGGCTGGACTTCGGCAACCCCTGGGAGTTCGAGCGTGCCGAGGTGATCTACCCGATCAGCTTTGGCGGCAGTGTCGAAACCGTGCAGGAAGGCACTGGCAAGCAGCGCCAGGTCTGGTGGCCGGGCGAAACGGTAAGGGCCGTGGCCTACGACACGCCAGTGGTCGGCTGGCGTGGCTCCAGCGTCAACACCTTGCGCCTGTGGCGCGCCCGGGCGCTGGAAGAGCTGCACCTGGAGCGCTTCAACGCCGGCGATCACCTGGGTGCGGTGGCCGAGGTGGCCCGGGCCGAGAGCATTTCGCGGGTGTTGTACCCGGCCGACAGCACCGAGGCCGGCCAGGAGCTGCGCCTGCGCCAGGAGTACTTCTTCGTCTCCGCCTCGCTGCAAGACCTGCTGCGCCGCCACCTGAACATGCATGACAACCTGCTCAACCTGCCGGATGCAGCGGCGATCCAGCTCAACGACACCCACCCGTCGATCGCCGTGGCCGAGTTGATGCGGCTGCTGGTCGACCAGCACGAGATCCCCTGGGACACCGCCTGGCAGGTGACCGTCGGCACCTTGGCCTACACCAACCACACGCTGCTGCCCGAGGCCCTGGAAACCTGGCCGGTGGCGCTGATGGAGCGCATGCTGCCGCGGCACATGCAGATCATCTACCTGATCAACGCCTACCATATCGACGCGCTGCGAGCCAAAGGCCTGCACGACTTCGACGTGCTGCGCGCGGTGTCGCTGATCGAAGAAGACAACGGCCGCCGGGTACGCATGGGCAACCTGGCGTTCCTTGGGTCGCACAGTGTCAACGGCGTGTCGGCGCTGCACAGCAAGCTGATGAAGAGCACGGTGTTCGCCGAGCTGCACAAGCTCTACCCGCAGCGGATCAACAACAAGACCAACGGCATCACCTTCCGCCGCTGGCTCTACCAGGCCAACCCGCCGCTCACGGCGATGCTGATCGAGGCGCTGGGCCCGGAGGTGCTGGACGACCCGGAAGGCAAGCTCAAGGCCCTGGTGCCCTTTGCCGACAAGGCCGACTTCCGCAAGCAGTTCGCGGCCCAGCGCCTGCACAGCAAGCGTGCCCTGGCGGCCATCATCCAGGACCGCCTGGGGGTGACGGTCAACCCCGAGGCGCTGTTCGACGTGCAGGTCAAGCGCATCCACGAGTACAAGCGCCAGCTGCTCAACCTGCTGCACACCGTGGCGCTGTACCAGGCCATGCGCCACGACCCCGGCACCGACTGGGTGCCACGGGTGAAGATCTTCGCCGGCAAGGCGGCGGCCAGCTATCACCAGGCCAAGCTGATCATCAAGCTGGCCAACGACATCGCCCGGGTGGTCAACAACGACCCGACCGTGCGCGGCCTGCTCAAGGTGGTGTTCCTGCCCAACTACAACGTCAGCCTGGCCGAGAGCATCATCCCGGCGGCCGACCTGTCCGAGCAGATCTCCACGGCCGGTTACGAAGCCTCTGGCACCAGCAACATGAAGTTCGGGCTCAACGGCGCGCTGACCATCGGTACCCTGGACGGCGCCAACGTCGAAATGTGCGAGCAGGTCGGTGCCGAGAACATGTTCATCTTCGGCCTGACCGCGCAGCAGGTGGAGGCGCGCAAGCGCAGTGGCGACTTTGGCGCCAGCGCGGCGATTGGGGCGTCGCACCGCTTGGGTGATGTGCTGCAGGCGATCCGCAGCGGGGTGTTCTCACCGGATGATCCGTCGCGTTATACCGGGCTGGTGGATGGCCTGATCGCCTATGACCGCTTCCTGGTGTGTGCCGACTTTGACGCCTACTGGGATGCCCAGCGACGGGTCGAGGAGCTGTGGCATACGCCCCAGGAGTGGTGGCGCATGGCGGTGCTCAATACCGCGCGGATGGGGTGGTTCTCGTCGGACCGAACCATTCGTGAATACGCCAGCGAGATCTGGAAGGCACTGGATTGAGCCTCCCCCATCGCGGGGGGGGGGGGGGGGGAAAGAAGTGAGAAAAGAGAAAGGGGGGGGTAAACGACGAGACCG
>NZ_JBMOWQ010000172.1:0-7897 GCF_049310485.1 Pseudomonas sp. GZD-209 | reverse complement strand
CCTCGCCTCAATGGGAGATGCATCGATCAACTTTGGAGTGTGTTCTCCGTTCTCCCCCCCCCGCGATGCTTCTCTGGCCGACAGCTGGCCCTCGGCGAGCTGAACTCAACGTCGCCCAGCGAGTCTCTTTGCTCGCTAGCCCGCAACACTCCCTGTAAACTGCGGGGGTTTTTCTCCCCCTTTCCTTTTCGGAGCCATACATGTCCCGCGTTACCCTGAGTCGCTATCTGATTGAGCAGACCCGCAGCAACAACACCCCTGCCGATCTGCGCTTCCTGATCGAAGTGGTGGCGCGTGCGTGCAAGGAAATCAGCCATCACGTCTCCAAAGGCGCGCTGGGTGGCGTCCTGGGCAGCATGGGCACCGAAAACGTACAGGGCGAAGTGCAGAAGAAGCTCGACGTCATCTCCAACGACATCCTGCTCGAAGCCAACGAGTGGGGCGGCCACCTGGCCGGCATGGCCTCCGAAGAGATGGACAACGCCTACCAGATCCCGGGCAAGTACCCCAAAGGCGCCTACCTGCTGGTATTCGACCCGCTGGACGGTTCGTCGAACATCGACGTCAACGTCTCGGTCGGCACCATCTTCTCGGTGCTGCGTTGCCCTAACCAATACCTGAGCCAGAACGAAAGCCTCAACGAGAACGCCTTCCTGCAGCCAGGCACCGAGCAGGTCGCCGCCGGTTATGCCATCTATGGCCCGCAGACCATGCTGATCCTCACCCTGGGCAATGGCGTCAAGGGCTTCACCCTGGACCGCGAGCTGGGCAGCTTCGTGCTCACCCACGAGAACATCCGCGTGCCGGAAAGCACCGCCGAATTCGCCATCAACATGTCCAACCAGCGCCACTGGGAAGCCCCGATTCAGCGCTACGTGGGCGAGCTGCTGGCCGGTGAGACCGGCCCGCTGAAGAAGAACTACAACATGCGCTGGATCGCCTCGATGGTGGCCGACGTGCACCGCATCCTGACCCGTGGCGGCCTGTTCATGTACCCACGCGACGCCCGCGACCCAAGCAAGCCGGGCAAGCTGCGCCTGATGTACGAAGCCAACCCGATGTCGTTCATCATCGAACAGGCCGGCGGTGCGTCCACCGACGGTTACCAGCGCATCCTCGACATCAAGCCAGAGGGCCTGCACCAGCGCGTGTCGGTGATCCTCGGCTCGAAAGAAGAGGTCGAGCGCGTCACCGCGTACCACAAGGAGTAAACCATGCTCGCACCTTGGCAGCCGTTGCTGGAGTGGTGGTTCGGTTGGGGCAGCAGCCCCCAGGCCGTGGCTGACGAGAAGAGCACGCTGTGGTTCGGCAAGCATCACGATGCCGAAGCCCAGGCGCTGTTCGGCGACCTGATGGAGCACGCCCTGGCGGGCGGCCTCGACGAGTGGCAGCAGAGCCCGCAGGGCTGGCTCGGCTTGCTGATCCTGCTGGACCAGCTGCCGCGCATGATCCACCGCGACACGCCGCGCGCCTTCGAGGGCGACCGGCGGGCGCAGGTGGTGGCCATGCAGGGTTTGCAGAAGGGTTGGGACTACCAGCTGCTGCCGATCCAGCGGGTGTTCGTGCTGCTGGTGCTGGAGCATGCCGAGGTGCTGGACTGGCAGAACCTGTGCGTCGAGCGCTATCAGATCTTGCTGGGTGAACAGCCGGAGGCGAATCGCCGGTTGTTCGAAGGCTTCCTCGACTATGCCGAGCAGCACCAGCGGGTGATTGCCCGGTTCGGGCGCTTCCCGCACCGCAACCTGTTGCTGGAGCGGCCGAGTACTAGCGAGGAGATGGATTTCTTGCTGGAGCCTGGTTCCCGCTTCTAGCTTCTAGCGGTAGCTGTGGGAGCGGGCTTGCCCCGCGATTGCGATGGTGGGTCTGACATCGCAATCCCCCTCTCCCCCCCCCCCCCCCCCCCCCCCCCCCCCCCCCCCTCTCCCCCCCCCCCCCCCCCCCCCCCCCCCCCCCCCCCCCCCCCCGCTCCCACGTTATCGAATCAGATCCTGAAACTCCCCACCAGATGCTTCAACCGCTCCACCTGGTGCTCCAGGTCGGTGCAGGCACGCAAGGTGCTCTGCAGGTTGTGCACACCTTCCTGATTCAGCGTATTGATCTCGGTGATGTCGACATTGATCGACTCGACGACGGCCGTCTGCTCTTCGGTGGCGGTGGCCACCGACTGGTTCATGCCGTCGATCTCGCCGATGCGCTGGGTCACGCTGCCCAGGCGTTCGCCGGCCTGGTTGGCGATGCCGACGCTGCGGTCGCTGTGCTGCTGGCTCTGGTTCATGGTGCTCACGGCCATCTGCGCGCCGGCCTGCAACTCCTCGATCAGGCGCTGCACCTGCTGCGCCGAATCCTGGGTGCGATGGGCCAGGTTGCGTACCTCATCGGCCACCACGGCAAAGCCACGGCCGGCCTCGCCCGCGCGGGCGGCTTCGATGGCGGCGTTGAGCGCCAGCAGGTTGGTCTGCTGCGAAATGCCACTGATCACATCGAGGATCTGGCCGATGTTCACCGTGTGGTTGTTCAGCGTCTCGATGTTGCCGCTGGCATCGCTGATGCGCGCCGACAGCTGGTTCATCACCTCGATGGTCTCGCCGACCACCTGCTGGCCTTCCTCGGCCAGGCCACGCGCGGCGCTGGAGTGCTGCGAGGCCAGGGCGGCGTTCTGGGCGATCTCCTGGGCGGCGGCGCCGAGCTGGTTGATCGCCGCGGCCACGCTGCTGGTGCGGCTGGACTGCTGGTCGGCATTGTGGATCGAGGCGTTGGAGGCGCTGACCACCTGGCCCGCCACGCTATTGACCTGGCCAGTGGCCGAGGCCACTTCGCGGATCGATTCGTGGATACGCTCGACGAAGCGGTTGAACGACTGCGCCAGGCTGCCGAATTCGTCCTGGGCGTGAATCTTCAGGCGCCGGGTCAGGTCGCCCTCGCCTTCGGCGATGTCATGCATGGCGCGGCCCATCACGTGCAGCGGCTCCATCAGCACGCGGATCAGCAGGCCGAGCAGGGCGATGATCACGATTACCGCGATCAAGGTCGCCACCACCGCCGAAGTACGCAGTTCGCCGAGCATGGCGAAGGCTGCGTCCTGGTCGAGTACCAGCGCCACGTACCAGTCCGCCGACGGCACGCCGTCGACGTGGGTGAAACTGATGAACTGCTTGCGGCCATCGACCTCGACTTCCTTCAGGCCACTGCCGATGCGCGGAGTGTTGTCCGGGTAGACGTCGCTGAGGGCCTTGAGTGCCAGTTCGCCCTTGGGATGGATGAGGATCTTGCCCTCGCCGTTGACGATGAAGGCGTGGCCACGGCCGTCGAAGTCGAGGGTGTTGATCAGGTTGCTGATGGTCTGCAGGTCGGTGTCGACGCCACTCACGCCGATCAGGCGGCCGGCCTGCTGCACCGGGGTGGCCAGGGTGATCACCAGCTTGCCGGCCGAGGCGGAGATATACGGCTCGGTGACGATGGTCTGGCCGGCGGCAGTGGCCGCCTTGTACCAGCCGCGCACGCGCGGGTCGTAGTCGGCGGCGCGGCTGCCTACCGGCACCGACTGCATGCTGCCGTCCTGGCCGCCGAAGTAGCTGAGCATGAAGTTGCTGGCGTACACCGGCAGCGCCAGGCTGCGGTCCAGGCTGGCTTTGCCCGGGCCGTCCACGGCGACCTGCTGGGCCAGGGTGTTGAGCAACTGGATACGGCTGTCGAGCCAATTGCGGATGTTACCGGCGGTGAGATTGCCCAGGTCCTGCAGAGTGGCCTCCGTGTCACTGCGCAGGGACTGGCGTTGTCGGTAGTCGTTGAACAGCACGAAACAGGTGAAGGCAACGGCCACCACCAGGGCGGCAGCCAGCAGGATCTTGTGGCTGAACTTGAGGTTCTTGGTCATTTTTAAAAAGTCTGCGCACGGGCACGGAGGAGGGCAGGTGCGGCGAAAAGCCACACCGTCGGAAGCTGTGTCGTCAGTGCTGGAAAAAACATTAATCGTTTGCGCAGATACCGACTGGCGGCGCGGCAGGAAAACCTCGGATGGCAGGGAACCGCGGGCCCTTTTTCCCTTCTAAGCTCCCAGCAGGCCTCTCAGAACCTGTGTATCCACCTCCAGGAGTGTCACTTTCATGTCGTTGCGTTCCCTCGCCCTGTTGTCCTTGTGCGTCGTCCTGACTGCCTGCAGCAAGATCAACCAGGAAAACTATTCCAAACTCAAGGCCGGCATGAACAAGGCCGAGGTCGAGCAAATGCTCGGCACGCCCACCGAGTGCTCCGGCGCGCTGGGCATGAGCAGCTGCACCTGGGGTGACGAGAAGAGCTTCATCAGCGTGCAGTACGCGGCGGACAAAGTATTGATGTACTCCGGGCAGGGCCTCAAATGAGGCGTCTGCACCTGCTGTTGAGTGTGTGCCTGGTGATGCTGCTGGGTGGCTGCGCCACGTCCGCCACCGACCCGCTGGCACCGAAGACCGCAGGTGCGGTGGATCTCAAGCGTTATCAGGGTAAATGGTTCGAACTGGCGCGCCTGCCGATGAAGTACCAGGACGGCTGCGCCCAGTCCGAGGCCCATTACAACCTCAAGCCCGACGGCACCGTGGGCGTGCTCAACCGCTGCCGCACCCTGGGTGACGAGTGGCTGCGCGCCGAAGGCCATGCCACCACGCAACAGCCCGGGCATACCGACAAGCTGTGGGTGGAGTTCGACAACTGGTTCACTCGCCTGGTGCCGGGTGTGGCCAAGGGTGACTACTGGATTCTGTTCGTCGACGAGCGTTACCGCACCGCGATCGTCGGCAGCCCGGACCGCAAGTACCTGTGGATTTTGTCGCGCACGCCGTCGTTGCCGGCGTGGGAGCGCGAGAACCTGCTGGCCAAGGCGCGCCAGCAGGGGTATGACACCCGCCGGCTGATCTGGCGCACGGCGGACAAGGAAATCGTTGCCCGGCATTGATCAGGCAAATCGCGGGGCAAGCCCGCTCCCACGCCATGGGCGCCCCAATTGCTTGGGGACAGCCTAGTTCGTGGGAGCGGGCTTGCCCCGCGATGGTTTTGCAGCTCAGCCCAGCAACTGGCGCAGCACCTCGACAAACGCCAGTGCACTCTCTGCTTCCTGCCCATGGCGCCCCTGGCGCACCACCCACTGCCCGTTGACCATCACATCGCGCACCTGCCGATCGCCGCCGGCAAACAGCCAGCGGTTGAGGATGGCGTCGCCGTCCGCCACGGCCAGGTACGGGTCCTGCCCGTCCAGCACCAGCCAGTCCGCGCGCTTGCCCACGGTCAGTTCGCCGATCGGCTGGCCCAGCGCCTGGGCGCCGCCCACCAGCGCGGCGTCGTACAAGGTGCGCCCGACCATCGGCTGATCGTTGCGGTACAGGCGGTTGCGGCGCTGGTCGCGCAGGCGCTGGCCGTATTCCAGCCAGCGCAGCTCTTCGACCACGCTCAGCGACACGTGGCTGTCAGAGCCGATCCCCATGCGCCCGCCCTGGGCCAGGTAGTCCACCGCCGGGAAAATACCATCGCCCAAGTTCGCCTCGGTGGTCAGGCACAGGCCGGCGATCGCGCCGCTGCGGGCCATGGCGGTGACTTCGTCGGGCTCGGCGTGGGTGGCATGCACCAGGCACCAGCGTGAATCGACCTCGGTGTGCTCATACAGCCATTGCAACGGGCGCAGGCCGCTCCAGGCCAGGCAGTCGTCGACTTCCTTCTGTTGCTCGGCAATATGGATGTGGATCGGGCACTGGTTGTCGCTGGCGCCGAGCACCTCGGCGATCTGCCCGGGCGTCACCGCGCGCAGGGAGTGGAAGCACAGCCCCAGCTGTTGCGCCGGTTGCGCGGCCAGCACGGGGGCGAGCTGTTGCTGCAGCGCCAGGTACTGCTCGGTGGAGTTGATGAAGCGCCGTTGCCCGTCGTTGGGCGCTTGCCCGCCGAAGCCCGAGTGGCTGTACAGCACCGGCAGCAGGGTCAGGCCGATGCCGCTGGCGGCGGCCGCAGCGCTTATGCGCCGGGACAGCTCGGCCGGGTCGGCGTAGCGCTGGCCGTTGTGGTCATGGTGCACATAGTGGAATTCGGCCACCGAGGTGTAGCCGGCCTTGAGCATCTCGATGTACAGCTGACGGGCGATGACCTGCAACTGCTCTGGGGTGATGCGCCCCACCAGGCGGTACATCAGGTCGCGCCAGGTCCAGAAGCTGTCGTTGGGGTTGCCGGCCACTTCCGCCAGCCCCGCCATGGCCCGCTGGAACGCGTGCGAGTGCAGGTTGGGCATGCCTGGCAGCAGCGGGCCGGCCAGGCGCTCGGCGCCCTCGGCGCTGGCATTGGCCTCGACCGCCGTCAGCCGGCCATCGGCGGCGACCTCCAGGCGGACATTGCGGGCCCAGCCCGTGGGTAGCAGGGCGCGTTCGGCGAAATAGGCGGACATCGGTGAAATCCTGTTATTGTTTAACTTGTATATACATATACAGCCGTTTGCCTGCCGGGTAAACTCCGGCAAGCTACCGTTCACTCCAACCGTACAAGGATTCAACGCCGTGCCGACACCTCCTGTCTCCGCGCTGGTTGCCCAGATGGGCGAAGGGCCGGCGCCGCTGTATGCCCGGGTCAAGCAGATGATCGCCCAGCAGATCGAAAACGGCAGCTGGCCGCCGCATCACCGGGTGCCGTCGGAGAGCGAGCTGGTCAGCGAGCTGGGTTTCAGCCGCATGACCATCAACCGTGCCCTGCGTGAGCTCACTGCCGAAGGGCTGCTGGTGCGCATGCAGGGCGTCGGCACCTTCGTCGCCGAGCCGAAGAGCCGCTCGGCGTTGTTCGAAGTCAACAACATCGCCGACGAGATCGCCGGCCGCGGCCACCAGCACAGCTGCCAGGTGGTCACCCTGGCCGAAGAGGCCGCCGGCTCCGAGCGTGCCCTGGCCCTGGACATGCGTGAAGGCCAGCGGGTATTCCACTCGCTGATCGTGCACTACGAGAACGGCGTGCCGGTGCAGATCGAGGACCGCTACGTCAACGCCGCCATCGCCCCCGATTACCTCAAGCAGGACTTCACCCGGCAGACGCCCTACGCCTATCTGTCGCAGGTGGCACCGCTCACCGAAGGCGAGCACGTGGTCGAGGCCATACTTGCCGAGCCCGATGAGTGCCAGCTGCTGCAGATCGAGCGTGGCGAGCCCTGTCTGTTGATCCGCCGCCGCACCTGGTCGGGTCGTCAGCCGGTCACCGCGGCGCGCCTGATCCACCCCGGTTCCCGTCATCGCCTGGAAGGACGATTCAGTAAATGAGTGCGTTGCAGTTGTTGCGTGCGCAGGATTACCCGCGCATGCCCTGGAAGAACGGTGGCGGTTTCACCGAAGAGATCACCCGCGATGCCGGCGACGGCCTGGACGGCTTCGGCTGGCGCCTGTCGATCGCCGACATCGAAGCGTCCGGCGGTTTTTCCACCTTCGCCGGTTACCAGCGCATCATCACCGTGCTGCAGGGCGATGGCATGCGCTTGCTGGTCGATGGCCAGGCCAGCCGGCCTCTGCTGCCATTCGATGCCTTCGCCTTCAGCGGCGAGAGCCAGGTCAGCTGCGAGCTGCTGGGTGGGGCGATCCGGGATTTCAACCTGATCTATGCACCGCAGCGTTATCACGCACGGTTGCAGTGGTTCGATGGCACCAGCCGGCTGTTCAGCTCGGCCTCGACGGTGTTGCTGTTTGCCGCGAGCAATCACGTTGAAGTCGGGCTGACCGGGCACGAGCCCCAGCAGCTGGGCCGGTATGACTGTTTGCGCCTGGAGGGCAACGAAGGGTTGCTGGCGCTGGATGTGCAGGGGCGGTTCTGCCTGATCGAGCTGATGCCGCGTTAAACCAGCTGTTGCACTATCGCGGGGCAAGCCCGCTCCCACGCCAACTCAACTCAGGCGTGGGAGCGGGCTTGCCCC
>NZ_JBMOWQ010000171.1:0-3569 GCF_049310485.1 Pseudomonas sp. GZD-209 | reverse complement strand
CTCCCCCCCTCTGCCCACCCCCCCCCCCCTCCCCCCCCCCCGGGGGCGTGGGAGCGGGCTTGCCCCGCGATGCATTTCGGAGGAACGGTCCGGAATTTTTGGTTGTCCATGCTTGTACATACAAGTAAAGATGTGTTTGTATAGCACCACGACACAAACACATGCCGTCGCATGACCGCAGAGGACATCCCCGTGACTGACAACAACAAATACCGTGACGTTGAAATCCGTGCCCCGCGTGGCAACAAGCTGACCGCCAAGAGCTGGCTGACCGAAGCGCCGCTGCGCATGCTGATGAACAACCTCGACCCGCAGGTCGCCGAAAACCCCAAGGAACTGGTGGTGTACGGCGGCATCGGCCGTGCCGCGCGTAACTGGGAGTGCTACGACAAGATCGTCGAGACCCTGACCCGCCTGGAAGACGACGAAACCCTGCTGGTGCAGTCGGGCAAGCCGGTCGGCGTGTTCAAGACCCACAGCAACGCCCCGCGCGTGCTGATCGCCAACTCCAACCTGGTACCGCACTGGGCCAACTGGGAACACTTCAACGAACTGGATGCCAAGGGCCTGGCCATGTACGGCCAGATGACCGCCGGCAGCTGGATCTACATCGGCAGCCAGGGCATCGTCCAGGGCACCTACGAAACCTTCGTCGAAGCCGGCCGCCAGCACTACAACGGCAGCCTGAAAGGCAAGTGGGTACTGACCGCAGGCCTGGGCGGCATGGGCGGCGCCCAGCCACTGGCCGCGACCCTGGCCGGTGCCTGCTCGCTGAACATCGAATGCCAGCAGAGCCGCATCGATTTCCGCCTGGAAACCCGCTACGTCGATGAGCAGGCCACCGACCTCGACGACGCCCTGGCCCGCATCGCCAAGTACACCGCCGAAGGCAAGGCCATCTCCATCGCCCTGCACGGCAACGCTGCCGAAATCCTGCCAGAGCTGGTCAAGCGTGGCGTACGCCCGGACATGGTCACCGACCAGACCAGCGCCCACGACCCGCTTAACGGCTACCTGCCAGCTGGCTGGACCTGGGAGCAGTACCGCGACCGCGCAGTGACCGACCCGGCTGGCGTGGTCAAGGCCGCCAAGCAATCGATGGCCGTGCACGTGCAAGCCATGCTCGACTTCCAGAAGCAGGGCATCCCGACCTTCGACTACGGCAACAACATCCGCCAGATGGCCAAGGAAGAAGGCGTGGCCAACGCCTTCGACTTCCCAGGCTTCGTTCCGGCCTATATCCGCCCGCTGTTCTGCCGCGGTGTCGGCCCGTTCCGCTGGGCTGCGCTGTCCGGTGACGCCGAGGACATCTACAAGACCGACGCCAAGGTCAAGGAGCTGATCCCGGACGACGCCCACCTGCACCGCTGGCTGGACATGGCCCGCGAGCGCATCAGCTTCCAGGGCCTGCCGGCCCGTATCTGCTGGGTTGGCCTGGGCCTGCGCGCCAAGCTGGGCCTGGCCTTCAACGAAATGGTCCGCAGCGGCGAGCTGTCGGCGCCGGTCGTCATCGGCCGCGACCACCTGGACTCGGGCTCGGTATCCAGCCCCAACCGCGAAACCGAAGCCATGCGCGACGGCTCCGACGCGGTCTCCGACTGGCCACTGCTCAACGCCCTGCTCAACACCGCAGGCGGCGCCACCTGGGTTTCGCTGCACCACGGCGGTGGCGTGGGCATGGGCTTCTCCCAGCACTCGGGCATGGTCATCGTCTGTGACGGTACCGACGAGGCGGCCGAGCGGATCGCCCGCGTACTGACCAACGACCCGGGCACCGGCGTGATGCGCCATGCCGATGCCGGTTACCAGATCGCCATCGACTGCGCCAAGGAGCAGGGCCTCGACCTGCCAATGATCACCGGCTGATTGCCGCGCTTTGGATCGCACCCCACAAGGGTGATACTGAACAACAAGAAGTGGCCGGCGGGGACCCTGAACACAGGGCCTGCGGCCACAAGCGATTGGAGTAGCGAAGTGACCGAACTGACCCTCAAGCCTGGCACCCTGACCCTGGCCCAGCTGCGCGCCATCCATGCCGCGCCCGTGCGCCTGCAACTGGATGCCAGCGCCGCGCCGGCCATCGACGCCAGCGTTGCCTGCGTCGAGCAGATCATTGCCGAAGACCGCACCGCCTACGGCATCAACACCGGTTTCGGCCTGCTGGCCTCGACCCGCATCGCCAGCCATGACCTGGAAAACCTGCAGCGCTCGCTGGTGCTGTCCCACGCCGCCGGTATCGGCGCGCCGCTGGACGACGACCTGGTGCGCCTGATCATGGTGCTGAAGATCAACAGCCTCAGCCGTGGTTTCTCCGGCATCCGCCGCAAAGTCATCGACGCCCTGATCGCCCTGGTCAACGCCGAAGTCTACCCACACATCCCGCTCAAAGGTTCGGTTGGCGCCTCCGGCGACCTGGCCCCGCTGGCGCACATGTCGCTGGTGCTGCTGGGCGAAGGCAAGGCCCGCTACAAGGGCCAGTGGCTGAACGCTACCGAGGCCCTGGCCGTTGCCGGCCTGGAGCCGCTGACCCTGGCCGCGAAAGAGGGCCTGGCCCTGCTCAACGGCACCCAGGCTTCCACCGCCTACGCCCTGCGCGGCCTGTTCCAGGCCGAAGACCTGTACGCCGCAGCCATCGCCTGTGGTGGCCTGAGCGTTGAAGCTGCACTGGGTTCGCGTTCGCCGTTCGACGCCCGTATCCATGAAGTGCGTGGCCAGCGTGGCCAGATCGACACCGCCGCCTGCTTCCGCGACCTGCTGGGCGATTCCAGTGAAGTGTCGTTGTCGCACAAGAACTGCGACAAGGTCCAGGACCCGTACTCCCTGCGCTGCCAGCCACAGGTCATGGGCGCCTGCCTGACCCAGATCCGCCAGGCCGCCGAAGTGCTGGGCATCGAAGCCAACGCCGTGTCGGACAACCCGCTGGTATTCGCCGCCGAAGGCGACGTGATTTCCGGTGGCAACTTCCACGCAGAGCCGGTGGCCATGGCCGCCGACAACCTGGCCCTGGCCATCGCCGAGATCGGTTCGCTGAGCGAGCGCCGCATCTCGCTGATGATGGACAAGCACATGTCCCAGCTGCCGCCATTCCTGGTGGAAAACGGTGGGGTCAACTCCGGCTTCATGATCGCCCAGGTCACCGCCGCCGCGCTGGCCAGCGAGAACAAGGCGCTGTCGCACCCGCACAGCGTCGACAGCCTGCCAACTTCTGCTAACCAGGAAGACCACGTGTCGATGGCTCCGGCTGCCGGCAAGCGTCTGTGGGAAATGGCCGAGAACACCCGTGGCGTGATCGCTATCGAGTGGTTGGGTGCCTGCCAGGGCCTGGACCTGCGCAAAGGCCTGAAGACCTCCGCCAAGCTGGAGCAGGCGCGTCAGGCTCTGCGCCGTGAAGTGCCGCACTATGACCGCGACCGCTTCTTCTCGCCGGATATCGAGGCAGCCGCCGCGCTGCTGGCCAAAGGCACCTTGACCGGCCTGCTGCCGGCCGGCGTCCTGCCAAGCCTGTGATATCGCTATCGGTGGGGAGGAAGGGAATAACCCCCGCCCCACCAGCGCGAGGAAAAGAAGCC
>NZ_JBMOWQ010000170.1:0-25371 GCF_049310485.1 Pseudomonas sp. GZD-209 | reverse complement strand
TATGAGCATCTCTCTCCTCTTTTACTTCGCCTTGCTTCTTCTCCCCCCCCCCCCCCCCGATGGGCTGTCCGCAGCCCCTTTCGAATTCACGACCAGAACAACAATAAGGACGTGACATGCAACAAGCTCAAGGCCTCACCCGCGGGCTATCTGCCCGGCATATCCGTTTCATGGCGCTCGGTTCGGCAATCGGTACCGGGCTTTTCTACGGCTCCGCCTCGGCCATCCAGATGGCCGGGCCAGCCGTGCTGCTGGCCTACCTGATCGGTGGCGCCGCTGTCTTCATGGTCATGCGCGCCCTCGGCGAGATGGCCGTGCACAACCCGGTGGCCGGCTCCTTCGGCCACTATGCCAGTACCTACCTCGGCCCCATGGCTGGCTTCATCCTCGGTTGGACCTACGCGTTCGAGATGGTCATCGTCGCCATCGCCGACGTGACCGCCTTCGGTATCTACATGGGCTTCTGGTTCCCCGAAGTCGCCCGTTGGATCTGGGTACTGGGCATCGTGTTCCTGATCGGCGGCCTGAACCTGTGCAACGTCAAGGTGTTCGGCGAGATGGAGTTCTGGCTGTCGCTGCTCAAGGTCGGCGCCATCGTCGCGATGATCCTCGCAGGCTTAGGCATCATGGCCTTCGGTTTCAGCCAGGTGGGCACAGGCCACGCTGTCGGCGTGAGCAACCTGTTCGAGCATGGCGGCTTCATGCCCAATGGTGTCAGCGGCCTGATCGCCTCGTTCGCCGTGGTGATGTTCGCCTTCGGCGGCATCGAGATCATCGGCGTTACCGCCGGTGAGGCGAAAGACCCGCAACGCGTCATCCCGAAGGCGATCAACGCCGTGCCGCTGCGCATCCTGCTGTTCTACGTGCTGACCCTGTTCGTGCTGATGTGCCTGTACCCCTGGCCACAGATCGGCAGCCAAGGCAGCCCGTTCGTGCAGATCTTCAGCAACCTGGGGATTGGCTCGGCGGCAGCGGTGCTCAACGTCGTGGTGATTTCGGCAGCCATTTCGGCGATCAACAGCGACATCTTCGGCGCTGGCCGCATGATGTACGGCCTGTCCCAGCACGGCCAGGCGCCGCGTGGCTTCGGCAAGCTGTCCAAGCACGGCGTGCCGTGGATGACCGTGGTCGTCATGGGCGGGGCGCTGCTGATCGGCGTGCTGCTCAACTACCTGATCCCGGAAAACGTGTTCCTGCTGATCGCGTCCATCGCCACCTTCGCTACCGTGTGGGTGTGGCTGATGATCCTGGTCACCCAGGTGGCCATGCGTCGCAGCATGAGCCGTGAGCAGGTGGCGCAACTGAAGTTCCCGGTACCGTTCTGGCCCTATGGCCCGGCCCTGGCCATCGCCTTCATGGTGTTCATCTTCGGTGTGCTCGGTTACTTCCCGGATACCCAGGCGGCATTGATCGTCGGCGTGATCTGGGTGGTGTTCCTGGTCGCGTCCTACCTGCTGTGGTGCAAGCCGCGCGCAGGGCAGGGCGGGTCGGCCCAGGCACCGGCCGAGCTGCACCGCTAGTTCAGGAGATTGCAAATGAGAACCCTCTGGCAGCATTGCCATGCAGCAACCATGGCCGAGGGCCGTTACTCGATCATCGAGGACGCGGCCATCGTCACCCACGACGGCTTGATCGAATGGATCGGCCCACGGGGTGAACTGCCGCCGGTTGCGGCCGAGCGCACGGTGGACCTGGGCAATGCCTGGGTCACCCCCGGCTTGATCGACTGCCACAGCCACGCGGTCTTCGGTGGCAACCGCAGCGGTGAGTTCGAGCAGCGCCTGCAGGGCGTCAGCTATGCCGAGATCGCCGCCCAGGGCGGCGGCATCGCCAGCACCGTGCGGGCCACCCGCGCGGCCAGCGAGGACGCGCTGTTCGCCAGTGCCCGGCAGCGCGTGCTGGCGCTGATGCGCGATGGCGTCACCACGCTCGAGATCAAGTCTGGCTACGGCCTGGACCTGGCCAACGAGCGCAAGATGCTGCGCGTGGCCCGGCGCCTGGGCGAGTCGCTGCCACTGACCGTGCGCAGCACTTGCCTGGCGGCCCATGCGCTGCCGCCGGAGTACGCGGGCAGGGCGGACGACTACATTGCCCACATCTGCGACGAAATGCTCCCGGCGCTGGCGGCCGAGGGCCTGGTGGATGCGGTGGATGCGTTCTGCGAACACCTGGCGTTCTCCCCGGCCCAGGTCGAACGCCTGTTCATCAAGGCGCGAGCGTTGGGGCTGCCGGTCAAGCTGCATGCCGAGCAGCTGTCGTCACTGCATGGCTCGAGCCTGGCGGCGCGTTACCAGGCGCTGTCGGCCGACCACCTGGAGTTCATGACCGAGGAAGACGCCATCGCCATGGCTGAGGCCGGCACCGTCGCCGTGCTGCTGCCGGGGGCCTTCTACTTCCTGCGTGAAACCCAGCTGCCACCCATGGAGGCCCTGCGCCGCCATGGGGTGAAGATTGCCCTGGCCAGTGACCTCAACCCCGGCACTTCGCCGGGGCTGTCACTGCGCCTGATGCTGAACATGGGCTGTACCTGTTTCCGCATGACCCCGGAAGAGGCGCTGGCCGGCGTCACCGTGCATGCCGCCACGGCACTGGGCCTGGGCGACACCCATGGTTCGCTGGAAGCCGGCAAGGTCGCCGACTTCGTCGCCTGGCAGATCGAGCGCCCCGCCGACCTCAGCTACTGGCTCGGCGGCGACCTGCCCAAGCGCGTGGTGCGCCTGGGTCACGAGATAACCCACTGAGCGAGGCGACATGGACAAGGTATTGAGTTTCCACCAGGGCCGCCTGCCGTTGTTGATCAGCATGCCCCATGCCGGGCTTGGCCTGACCGACGCCGTGCGTGATGGCCTGGTCGACGCGGCGCGTAGCCTGCCCGACACCGATTGGCATATTCCGCAGCTGTACGACTTTGCCCGCGAGTTGGGGGCCAGCGTGGTGGCGGCGGAGTATTCGCGGTTCGTCATCGACCTGAACCGGCCGGATGACGACAAGCCGTTGTACGCCGGGGCTACTACCGGGTTGTATCCGGCGACGCTGTTCGAGGGGGAGCCGTTGTTCAAGGAAGGCCAGGCGCCCAGCGTCGAGCAGCGGGCCGTGTACCTGGAGCAGATCTGGCGGCCGTACCACGACACGATTCGTCGTGAGCTGGCGCGGATGCGTGAGGAGTTTGGTTATGCGTTGCTGTGGGATGCGCACTCGATTCGGTCGGTGATACCGCATCTGTTTGACGGCAAGTTGCCGGATTTCAACCTGGGGACCTTTAATGGCGCCAGTTGCGATCCGGTGTTGGCTGAGCGGCTGCAGGGTGTTTGTGCCGAGTTTCCGGCCTACACCCATGTGCTCAATGGCCGCTTCAAGGGCGGGCACATCACTCGCCACTATGGTGATCCGGCCAATCACATCCATGCCGTGCAGCTGGAACTGGGGCAGTGCACCTATATGAATGAGGTGGAGCCGTTCGGATATCGCGAAGATCTGGCGCAGCTGACGCAGGTGGTGCTCAAGCGCCTGTTGGAGACGGTGTTGGCGTGGGGTGAGGAGCGGTACCGGGGTGGTTCGCGAGGGTAGGGCGGTTGACCGCGTCAGGGCTGGCAGGTGCTCGCCACGACCCTTTCAGCGCCTATGAAATCGAGCGCCGCCCGCGCGGCGCTTCGCGGGTGAACCCGCTCCCACAGTTTGTTTCGGGCCAGTTACTCCTGTGAAAGTACCGGCGCCTGCCTTGGTGCATGCCTTGAGTCATGTGGGGCGGCGGTAACGCCCACACTGAAACCGCGTCGTACCAACAAGGCTGACCAGGTGATGGCACAGGAAAGACTGGCCCGAAACAAACTGTGGGAGCGGGTTTACCCGCGAAGCGCCGCGCGGGCGGCGCTCGATCTCGAGGGCGCTGCAGAACCCTCGTCGGACACCTGCCAGCCCTGACGCAATCTCAAACCATACCCTCCCAGGCATCACGCTCCACCTGCACCCCCATCGCCAACAACCCCAAAACCCCGACGATTCACACGGACACATGCTCTTCGCGCAATTCAGGTTTATGATGCCCAACGGCAGAATAATTCCTCACACGGAGTGCGCAATGCAGACCCTCTACCCGCAGATCAAACCCTACGCCCGGCACGATCTGGCCGTGGAAGCGCCGCATGTGCTGTATGTCGATGAAAGCGGTTCGCCGGAAGGTCTGCCGGTGGTGTTCATCCACGGCGGCCCGGGCGCCGGTTGCGATGCCCAGAGCCGCTGCTATTTCGACCCCAACCTGTACCGCATCATCACCTTCGACCAACGCGGCTGTGGCCGTTCCACGCCCCATGCGAGCCTGGAGAACAACACCACCTGGCACCTGGTCGAAGACCTCGAGCGTATCCGTGAGCACCTGGGGATCGACAAGTGGGTGCTGTTCGGCGGCTCCTGGGGCTCGACCCTGGCCCTGGCCTACGCCCAGACCCACCCCGAGCGCGTCCACGGCCTGATCCTGCGGGGCATCTTCCTGTGCCGCCCGCAGGAAATCAGCTGGTTCTACCAGGAAGGCGCCAGCCGCCTGTTCCCCGACTATTGGCAGGACTACATCGCGCCGATCCCGCCGGAAGAGCGTGGCGACCTGGTCAAGGCTTTCCACAAGCGCCTCACCGGCAACGACCAGATCGCCCAGATGCACGCCGCCAAGGCCTGGTCGACCTGGGAAGGCCGCACTGCGACGCTGCGCCCGAACCCGCTGGTCGTCGACCGTTTCTCCGAACCGCAGCGAGCGCTGTCGATCGCCCGCATCGAATGCCACTACTTCACCAACAACGCCTTCCTCGAAGAAAACCAGCTGATCCGCGACATCCCGAAGATCGCCCACCTGCCGGCGGTGATCGTGCATGGCCGCTACGACGTGATCTGCCCGCTGGACAACGCCTGGGAACTGCACCAGGCCTGGCCGAACAGCGAGCTCAAGGTGATTCGCGATGCCGGCCACGCTGCCTCCGAGCCAGGCATCACCGACGCCCTGGTGCGTGCCGCCGACCAGATGGCCCGGCGCCTGCTCGACCTGCCTTTGGAAGAGGCATGAAGGGCCTGATTCAGCGCGTGCGCGGCGCCCGGGTCGAAGTGGCCGGGGAGATCGTCGGCGCCATCGACCAGGGCCTGCTGGCGCTGGTCGCGGTCGAGCCTGAAGATTCGCCCGAGCACGCCGACAAGCTGTTGCACAAGCTGCTTAACTATCGGGTATTCAGTGACGAGCAGGGCAAGATGAACCGCTCGCTCAAGGATGTCGGCGGCGGTTTGCTGCTGGTGTCGCAGTTCACCCTGGCCGCTGACACCCGCAATGGCATGCGCCCGAGCTTTTCGACGGCCGCGCCGCCGGCCCTCGGTGCCGAGCTTTTCGACTATCTTTTGCAGCAGGCACAGCGCCAGCACTCCGAGGTGGCGAGCGGTCGTTTCGGTGCAGACATGCAGGTGCATCTGGTGAATGATGGCCCGGTAACATTTATGTTACAAATATGAGGTCAAAAAACCCCTTGTTTGTAGGAAAACAAGGGGTTTTGTACGATAAATAGTTACTCCAGCCTGATGCGTTGTAACGCGACCTGCTGGATAATCGCGCGCTGCTTGAACCTGCGTTCGCAGGTTCGTTTCACTTTGACCCGAGTATTGTCTGGATCCGTTTGGGGAATCATTACGCCCTCACGGGGTCCGAACAGTGCTCGCCAACCCGGCATTGGTCGCTGGCCGTTGGTTTCATGATCTGTTTTCGGCGAGGATTGCTCGTGATTGTAAGCCCCAGTTTTGCACCAAGAATCCCCAGCACTCGGCTGCGCAAGGCGATGATCGCCGGCGTCGCGCTGGTCGGCCTGATGAGCGCGGGCCAGTTGTGGGCATTCAATCTGGATGATGTTGCAGCCAAGGCAAAGGATCTGGCCGGCCAGAAGTACGAAGCACCGAAGAGCAACCTGCCGCCGGTGTTCCGCGACATGAAGTACGCCGACTACCAGAAGATCCGCTTCCTGCAGGAAAAGGCCGAGTGGGCCAAGGACAAGACGCCGTTCAAGCTCTCGTTCTACCACCAGGGCATGCACTTCGACACGCCGGTCAAGATCAACCAGATCAGCGCCAAGAAAGTCGAAGAGATCAAGTACGACCCGAGCCGCTTCGAGTTCGGTGACGTGCCGCATGATCCCGACGCCACCAAGAACCTCGGCTACGCCGGCTTCCGGGTGCTCTACCCGATCAACAAGGCCGACAAGCAAGACGAGATCATGACCCTGCTGGGCGCCAGCTATTTCCGCGTGGTCGGCAAGGGCCACCGCTATGGCCTGTCGGCCCGTGGCCTGGCCATCGACACCGCGCTGCCGTCGGGTGAGGAATTCCCGCGCTTCACCGAGTTCTGGATCGAAAAGCCGAAGCCGACCGACAAGCATCTGGTGATCTACGCACTGCTCGACTCGCCGCGCTCCACCGGTGCCTACAAGCTCACCCTGCGTCCGGGTGAAGACACCGTGGTCGACGTCAAATCGCGCGTCTATCTGCGTGACCACGTCAGCCGCCTGGGCGTTGCCCCGCTGACCAGCATGTACCTGTTCGGCCCCAACCAGCCGTCGAAGATCATGAACTACCGCCCGGCCCTGCACGACTCCGAAGGCCTGGCGATCCATGCCGGCAACGGCGAGTGGCTGTGGCGCCCGCTGAACAACCCGAAACACCTGGCCGTGAGCAACTTCAGCGTCGAGAACCCGCGTGGTTTCGGCCTGCTGCAGCGCCAGCGCGACTTCAGCGACTACGAAGACCTCGACGACGAATACGAGAAGCGCCCGAGCGCCTGGATCGAGCCGAAAGGCGACTGGGGCAAAGGCACCGTCGACCTGGTCGAGATCCCGACCGCCGACGAAACCAACGACAACATCGTTGCGTTCTGGAGCCCGGAAACCCTGCCTGAGCCAGGCAAGCCGTTCGAATACGACTACCGCCTGCGCTGGACCATCAAGGAAGACCAGCTGCACTCCCAGGAACTGGGCTGGGTCAAGCAGACCCTGCGTTCCGCCGGTGACGTCAAGCAGTCCAACCTGATCCGCCAGACCGACGGCAGCGTCGCCCTGCTGGTCGATTTCGTCGGCCCGAACCTGGCGGCACTGCCGGCAGACACCGCCGTGCGCAGCCAGGTCAGCGTCGGCGACAACGCCGAAGTGGTCGAGAACAACCTGCGTTACAACCCCGAGACCAAAGGCTGGCGTCTCACCCTGCGCCTGAAGGTGCAGGATCCGAAGAAGGCCACCGAGATGCGCGCCGCGCTGCTGCGTGACGTTCCGGTCGAGCAACCGAAGCCCGCCAAGGAAACCAAACAGGACAAGGCTGCGGCCAAGCACGCCCAGGCCAAGGCCGAGAAAGCCAAGGCCGAGCAACCCGCCGCCGACGCGGCATCCACCACCGGTACCCCGGCCACCACCGAAAAAGTGCTGACCGAGACCTGGAGCTATCAGTTGCCTGCCGATGAGTAACTCAAGCGCAAGGCCGGAATCGCTTGGCGAATACCTGGCCCACCTCCCCCTGAGCGACGAGCAGCGCGCGGAACTCGCCAGCTGCACCTCGTTCAACGAGCTGCACCAACGTCTGGCGGCCAACCCGGCCGCCGGCACCGCCGAGGCCGTGCAGGCCTCGGTGGGTTCCCGCCTTACCGTCGGCAGCGCCGCCGAGCTGGAAGAAGCCGAGATGCTCGGCGTCGACGGCAGCGGGCGGCTGTGCCTGAAGATCGCCCCGCCGATCAAGCGCACCAAGGTCGTGCCCGAGCCATGGCGCACCAACGTGCTGATCCGCATGTGGCGACGCATGACCGGCCGCACCAACGCCCCGCAGCCGCCCAAGCGCGAGCTGCCGCCGGCGCGCTGGCGCACGGTCGGCTCGATCCGCCGCTATATCCTGCTGACCCTGATGATTGGCCAGACCATCGTCGCCGGCTGGTACATGAAGGGCATCCTGCCGTACCAGGGCTGGTCGTTCGTCGACCTCGAGGAAGTGCTGCACCAGCCGCTGTGGGACACCGTGGTACAGGTGTGGCCCTACGCGCTGCAGACCTCCATCCTGATTCTCTTCGGCATCCTGTTCTGCTGGGTTTCGGCGGGCTTCTGGACCGCGTTGATGGGCTTCCTCGAGCTGCTCACCGGGCGTGACAAGTACCGCATCTCTGGCAGCAGTGCCGGCAACGAGCCGATCCCTACCGAAGCACGCACCGCGCTGGTGATGCCGATCTGCAACGAAGACGTGCCACGGGTGTTCGCCGGCCTGCGCGCCACCTTCGAGTCGGTGGCTGCCAGCGGCAACCTCGACCGCTTCGACTTCTTCGTGCTCAGCGACACCAACGACACCGACATCGCCGTGGCCGAACAGCAGGCCTGGCTGGACGTGTGCCGTGAGGCCAAGGGCTTCGGCCGCATCTTCTACCGCCGTCGCCGTCGCCGCGTGAAGCGCAAGAGCGGCAACCTCGACGACTTCTGCCGTCGCTGGGGTGGCGAGTACAAGTACATGGTCGTGCTCGACGCCGACAGCGTCATGAGCGGCGAGTGCCTGAGCAGCCTGGTGCGCCTGATGGAGGCCAACCCGGACGCCGGCATCATCCAGACCGGGCCGAAAGCCTCGGGCATGGACACCCTGTATGCGCGCATGCAGCAGTTCGCCACCCGCGTGTATGGCCCGCTGTTCACCGCCGGCCTGCACTTCTGGCAGCTGGGCGAGTCGCACTACTGGGGCCACAACGCGATCATCCGCATGAAACCCTTCATCGAGCACTGCGCCCTGGCGCCGTTGCCCGGCAAGGGCGCCTTCGCAGGGGCCATCCTCTCCCACGACTTCGTCGAAGCCGCGCTGATGCGCCGTGCCGGCTGGGGCGTGTGGATTGCCTACGACCTGCCGGGCAGTTACGAAGAGTTGCCGCCGAACCTGCTCGACGAGCTCAAGCGTGACCGTCGCTGGTGCCACGGCAACCTGATGAACTTCCGCCTGTTCCTGGTCAAGGGCATGCACCCGGTGCACCGTGCGGTGTTCCTCACCGGGGTGATGTCGTACCTGTCGGCGCCGCTGTGGTTCCTGTTCCTGGTGCTGTCGACCGCGCTGCTGGCGACCAACACCCTGATGGAGCCGCAGTACTTCATCGAGCCGTTCCAGCTCTACCCGTTGTGGCCGCAGTGGCACCCGGAGAAGGCCATCGCGCTGTTCTCCACCACCATCGTGCTGCTGTTCCTGCCCAAGCTGCTCAGCGTCATCCTGATCTGGGCCAAGGGCGCCACCGAGTTTGGCGGGCGCATCAAGGTCACCCTGTCGATGCTGATGGAGATGCTGTTCTCCATGCTGCTGGCGCCGGTGCGGATGATCTTCCACACCCGCTTCGTCCTGGCCGCGTTCCTTGGCTGGGCCGCGACCTGGAACTCGCCGCAGCGTGACGACGACTCCACGCCGTGGAGCGAAGCGGTGCGTCGCCACGGCCCGCAGACCCTGCTGGGCTTTGCCTGGGCCGCCCTGGTGGCCTGGCTGAACCCAAGCTTCCTGTGGTGGCTGGCGCCTATCGTTGGCTCGCTGCTGCTGTCGATCCCGGTGTCGGTGATCTCCAGCCGCACGCGCCTGGGACTGGCGGCCAAGGACGAGAAGCTGTTCCTCATCCCCGAGGAGTACGCCACGCCGCAGGAGCTGCTGGCCACCGACCAGTACACCCACGAGAACCGCTGGCACGCCCTGCACGACGGCTTCGTCCGCGCCGTGGTCGACCCGCGCCAGAACGCCCTGGCCTGCGCCATGGCCACTGCGCGCCATGGCCAGTCCGCTGCGATCGAAGCCTTGCGTGACGAGCGCGTGGCCAAGGCGCTGGAAGTGGGCCCTAAAGGCCTGGACGGCAACACCCGCCTGGCCTTGCTGAGCGACCCGGTGGCGCTGTCGCGCCTGCACGGGCAGGTCTGGGCCGAGCACAATGCGGCGTGGATCGATGTGTGGCGTGCGTCGATCGACAACGACCCGCACTCGCCTTTGCTGCCGTTGCATCCGGAGAGCCAGGCACAGCCAGCCCTGGCTTGATTCGCTGTAGCACCATCGCGGGGGGGGGGGGAGAGCAAGCTGCCACCTCCAGAAAGGGGGTGTACCCCAGCGAGCTCTTTGCCATCCGGGGGGGAAGCCCCCCCCCCCGTGCCATGTGTGGGGGAGCGGGCTTGCCCCGCGATGCTTTTCAGGCCGATTTTGGCCAACAAAGTCCCCCCGAGCGCTAGGTCCCAGCCCGCGCATGCGTTAGCATCCTACGCGACATTACGCATCGGTCTGTCAGGCCGTGCATACAAAAAGAATTTTGCGTACTTCTTGCTAGGGGACTTGGTGATGATGAAGAAATACCTGTCGCGATTGCTGGTCGGTGCCACCGCCCTCATCGCGGTAACCGCCGCCCAGGCCGGCGCCATCGACGACGCGGTCAAGCGCGGCACCCTGCGGGTCGGCATGGACCCGACCTACATGCCGTTCGAGATGACCAACAAGCGCGGCGATATCATCGGCTTCGAAGTCGATATCCTCAAGGCCATGGCCAAGTCCATGGGCGTCAAGCTGGAGACCGTCTCCACCGCCTATGACGGCATCATCCCGGCCCTGCTCACCGACAAGTTCGACTTCATCGGCAGCGGCATGACCCTCACTCAAGAGCGCAACCTGCGGCTGAACTTCAGCGAACCCTTCATCGTGGTCGGCCAGACCCTGCTGATCCGCAAGGAACTGGCGGGCGAAATCAAGTCGTACAAAGACCTGAACAACGAGAAGTACCGCATCACCTCCAAGCTCGGCACCACCGGCGAGATGGTTTCCAAGAAGCTGATCGGCAAAGCCAAGTACCACGGCTACGACAACGAGCAGGAAGCGGTGATGGACGTGGTCAACGGCAAGGCTGACGCCTTCGTCTACGACGCGCCGTACAACGTGGTGGCGGTGGAGAAGGCCGGCGCCGGCAAGCTGCTGTTCCTCGAAGAACCCTTCACCTACGAGCCGCTGGCCTTCGGCCTGAAGAAAGGCGACTACGACAGCATCAACTTCATCAACAACTTCCTGCACCAGATCAAGCATGACGGGACCTACGATCGTATCCACGACAAGTGGTTCAAGAACAAGGACTGGCTGAAGGAAATGGAATAAGGCCCAGGCCACAAGCCCAGGCTTTGACCCCGACGCGCAGGTGGTGCTGAGGGTGGTTGGTCGAGGATGGTGGTTGTGTTCGACGGCCTCTTCGCGGGTAAACCCGCTCCCACAGGCATCGCCAAACCCTGTGGGAGCGGGTTTACCCGCGAAGAAGCTTACGCAACCTCACTGGCCATCACAGAAGCCCACCTTGCGCGTTTCGCATTTACGGAAGTACCCCACGTGATCAAACACAAGAAAGCACAGTGGCCCTGGCATGGGCTGACCGCGCTGGTCCTGTTGGGCCTGGCGTTCAGCCTGTACATGGCCACCTCGATGATTTCCTATGAGTGGCGCTGGAACCGCGTTCCGCAATACTTCGCCTACAAGGCCGAGGAAACCCAGCGTGCCGCCAACCCAGGCACGGTCGAGGAAATCGTGGTGTCCGGCGACAACGCCCGGGTCACCCTGAAGGATGAAAGCGGCGACACCCAGGTGATCGAAGTGGCCAAGGACAGCATGCTGCTGGCCCGTGGCGACGACGTCGCCGAAGGCGATGCCATCGGCGTCACCCGCCATTGGGCCGCGGGGCCCCTGGCCTGGGGCCTGTGGACCACGCTGTGGCTGTCGGTGATTTCCGGCGCCCTGGGCCTGCTGATCGGCCTGTTTGCCGGGCTGTGCCGGCTGTCGAACAACCCGACCCTGCGTGACCTGTCCACGGTCTACGTCGAACTGGTGCGCGGCACGCCGTTGCTGGTGCAGATCTTCATCTTCTACTTCTTCATCGGCACCGTGCTCAACCTGAGCCGCGAGTTCGCCGGGGTGGCGGCGCTGGCATTGTTCACTGGCGCCTACGTGGCCGAGATCGTCCGTGCCGGCGTGCAGTCGATCGCCAAGGGCCAGAACGAGGCGGCACGCTCGCTGGGCCTCAACGGCGCCCAGTCGATGCGCCACGTGATCCTGCCGCAGGCGTTCAAGCGCGTGCTGCCGCCGCTGGCCGGGCAGTTCATCAGCCTGGTCAAGGACACCTCGCTGGTGTCGGTGATCGCCATCACCGAGCTGACCAAGAGCGGCCGCGAAGCCATCACCACTTCGTTCTCGACCTTCGAAATCTGGTTCTGCGTGGCAGGCCTGTACCTGCTGATCAACCTGCCGCTGTCGCACATCGCCAGCCGGCTCGAGCGGAGGCTTGCGCAAAGTGATTGAAGTCCGTGACCTGCTGAAAGTCTTCGACACCCGTGGCCAGGTGGTGCGCGCGGTGGACAACGTCACCACCCAGGTCGCCAAGGGCGAAGTGGTGGTGGTGCTCGGCCCGTCCGGTTCGGGCAAGTCGACCTTCCTGCGCTGCCTCAACGGCCTGGAACACTTCGACCAGGGCCATGTCGCCATCGATGGCCTGCAACTGGCCGACCCGAAGACCGACATCAACGCCTACCGCCGCGAAGTCGGCATGGTGTTCCAGCACTTCAACCTGTTCCCGCACATGACCGTGCTGGAAAACCTGTGCCTGGCACAGAAGGTGGTGCGCAAGCGCGGCAAGGCCGAGCGTGAAGCCAAGGCCCGGGCGCTGCTGGAAAAGGTCGGCATTTCGCAGAAGGCCAACGAGTTCCCGTCGCGCCTGTCCGGTGGTCAGCAGCAGCGGGTGGCGATTGCCCGCGCCCTGGCGATGGAGCCCAAGGTGATGCTGTTCGACGAGCCGACCTCGGCGCTCGACCCGGAAATGGTCGGCGAGGTGCTGGACGTGATGAAGACCCTCGCCCAAGAGGGCATGACCATGGTCTGCGTGACCCACGAAATGGGCTTCGCCCGTGAAGTGGCCGACCGGGTGCTGTTCTTCGATCACGGCAAGCTGCTCGAGGATTCGCCGCCCGGGCAGTTCTTCGACGCGCCGAAGGACCCACGGGCGCAAGCCTTCCTGCGCCAGGTGTTATAAGCGCGCTCAACCGTGGGAGCGGCGGTGCGCCGCTGCGACTTGCCCCGCGATGGGCCCAGCAGATAATGCTGGTTCGATCGCGGGCCAAGCCGCAGCGGCGCATCGCCGCCCCCCCCGAGGTTGCCTGCGTTACAAGCTGAACCTCCCCACCATCCCCCGCAATTCCCGCCCCAACTGCCCCAATTCAACGCTGGACGCCGCCGTCTGCTCGCTGGCCGTGCTGGTCTGGTCCGACACATCGCGCACGTTCATCACGCTGCGGTTGATCTGCTCGGCCACCACGCTCTGCTCTTCGCTGGCCGTGGCGATCTGCTGGTTCATGCCCTGGATGGTCGAAACGGTCGCGGTGATCTGCCCGAGCGCTTCACCGGCCCTGCGGCTGAGCTCGACGCTCTGCCCGGTGAGGCGCTTGCTGTCGTCGAGCAGCCCCATGACCTGCTCGGTGCCGCTGTGCAGGTTGCCGATCAGTTGTTCGATCTCTTCGGTCGACTGCTGGGTGCGCTGGGCCAGGCCACGCACCTCGTCGGCGACCACGGCGAAGCCGCGCCCTGCCTCGCCAGCCCGCGCGGCTTCGATAGCCGCGTTGAGTGCCAGCAGGTTGGTCTGCTCGGACACCGACTTGATCACATCGAGGATCGAGCCGATGCGCTGGCTCTCCTCGGCCAGGTGGGCCATGGCCTGCTGGCAGTGCTCCATCTGCCCGGCGAGCTGCTCGATGCGTTCGATGGCCTGGCCCACCACCTGGTCGCCCAGCTGTGCCTGGTGATCGGCGGTGGTTGCGGCCTGCGACGCCTGTTCGGCGTTCTGTGCCACTTCCTGCACGGTGGCGCTCATCTGGTTCATCGCCGTGGCCACCTGGTCGGTCTCTTCCTTCTGCTGGCCGACCCGGTGCTGGGTTTGCTCGCTGACCGTCGCCAGCTCGTCCACCGCTTGCGACAGGCGGGTGACGCCATGGTCGATACCGCCCAGCAGCTCACGCAGGCTCAGGGTCATGGTGCGCATGCTGCCCTGCAGTTGCCCAAGGTCGTCGCTGCGGGTGACCTCGTCTATCTGGCTCAAGTCGCCTTTGGCGATGCGTTCGGCCTGACGCAAGGTCTGTTTCAGCGGCACGGTGATCTGTTGGCTGATCAGCCAGGCCGCCAAGCCGCCGATCAACAGGGCCAGCAGGGCGACGCTGGTCATCAGGCTGCGTGAGGCCAGCGCCTGTTCGTCGCGCAGCGCGATCTGGTTGTCGCTGAGTTCGCGGCTGCTGGTGGTGATCTGGTCGCCCAACTGCTCCATGTCGTTCTGCAGCAACTCCACGGCGATCGCTGAGCGCGCGTACTGGCGCAGCTGCTCGCGGTAGCGGGCCAGGCCGGCGGCAACGGCGGCGCTCAGGCGTTCATCCAGGCCCAGGCGCTTTATCAGCTGATCGAGTTGCCCGAGCGTGGCTTGCGCTGCATCCATGGCGGGTTGGCCGACATCCTCGAAAGCTTGCAGCGGGTCGCTGTAGTAGGCCGGGATGGCGGCGCGCTGGTTGGCCATTTCCACATGGCGGTTGAGCGTATCGATCAGGGTGAGTGCCTGGCCCTGGGCGGCCGGTTGGTCGAGCTGGCTCAAGCGCTTGACCAGTTCACCTTGCAGGGCGCTGATGTGCTGGTCCTGTTCGGACTCCTGCTGCTGCAGGGCTGCGTGGTGCTGCTGGCGTGTTGCCACGGCCTGCTGCAGCTTTTCGAAGTCGCCCCGGTAGCGCTCAACCAAGTCGCGCTTCTCGGCGATCAGGCGCACGTTCTCCGGGGACAGGTAGCGTGGGCGCATGGTTTCGATCAAGGCTTCGAGCTGCTTGATGGTCTGGGCAAGCTGGGTACGGCTCTGATCGTCGTTGAGCACGCGGAAGGTGATGCGCTCGGCGCGCAGGTCCTTGCTGAGCTCGTTGAGCTGGGCGATCTGGGTGAGCTTTTCCGAGCGGTCGATGGCATCACCCAGGGCCTGCCAGCCGGTCAGGGTGGTCAGCAGGGTGAGCAGCAGGACCAGGGCAAAGCCCATGGCCAGCTTGAGGCGCACGCTGAGGTGGCCGAGCATGCGGTTGAGCGGTCCGAGCATGGTGAGTCTCCGGCGATGAGGGCGCCCTGCGTGACGCGGGGCGTATACATCCTGCTCATCGGCCGGGGAGGCGTAAGACTGTACCTGTGAATGGCGTAGGAGGATTCCCTTCGACGCATAGGAGAAGTCGTGGCCGGGTACCCCCATTGGGGCCCGGCCACGCCGGGCGTTACAGCCTGAACTTGGCGACCAGGCCCTGCAGGTGGGTGCCCAGCCGCGCCAACTCGACACTGGAGCTGGCGGTCTCTTCACTGGCGGCGGAGGTCTGGTCGGAGATATCGCGTACGTTCATCACGCTGCGGTTGATCTCCTCGGCCACCGCACTCTGCTGCTCGGCAGCCGTGGCGATCTGCTGGTTCATCGCCTGGATCGACGAGACGGTGCGGGTGATGGTTTCCAGCGAGCCGCCGGCGCGGCGGGTCAGCTCGACGCTGCTGTCGGTGAGGCTGCGGCTGTTGTCCATCACGCTGGCTACGCGCTGGGTGCCATTTTGCAGGCCGGCGATCAGCTCTTCGATCTCTTCGGTCGACTGTTGGGTGCGCTGGGCCAGGCTACGCACCTCGTCGGCGACCACGGCGAAACCGCGCCCGGCTTCGCCGGCACGGGCGGCTTCGATGGCCGCGTTGAGCGCCAGCAGGTTGGTCTGTTGCGCCACCGACTTGATCACGTCGAGCACGCTGCCGATCTTGTCGCTTTCAGCCTTGAGCTGGTTCATCGCTTCGCTGGAGTTCACCACTTCGTGGGCCAGGCGTTCGATCTGGGTAATCGCCTCGGTCACCACCTTGTCGCCTTCGCGGGCCTGCTGGTCGGCCATCAGTGCCGCTTCCGAGGCCTGCTCGGCATTGCGCGCCACTTCCTGCACGGTGGCGGCCATCTCGTTCATGGCGGTGGCCACCTGGTCGGTCTCGACCTTCTGGTTGTTTACCCCGGCGCTGGTCTGTTCGGTCACCGCCGACAGCTCCTCGGCGGCGCTGGCGATCTGCGTGACGCCGTCGCCGATGCCGCTGATCAGCTGGCGCAGGCCCTGGGTCATGCGCTGCATGCTGGCCTGCAGCTGGCCCAGCTCGTCGCGGCGGTCGGCCTGCAGGTCCTGGCTGAGGTCGCCGCTGGCCACGCGCTCGGCGGCGGTCAGGGTCTGGCGCAGGGGCACGATGATCTGCCGGGTGATGGCCAGGGCGGCCAGCACACCCAGCAGCAGCGCCAGGGCGGTGGCGCCGGCGAGCAGGGTCTTGGCTTGCTGGGTGCCCTGGTCGCGGACTTTGGTTTGCGACAGGGTCATTTCCTGGCTGGTGCTGATCAGCAGTTGGCCTTGGGCGGCCATGCGCTGCAGGGTTTGTTCGCTGGCGGACTGGGCGCTGCCGAACTGGTTCACTGCGTCACGGTAGGCGGCCAGGGCCTCGGCGGCATCGTCGAGGCTGGCGGCGTATTCGGCGGGGAGCTTGGCCGGCAAGGCCTTGAGCACGGCCGTGGCCTGGTCGATGGCGGTGAGGGCGGTCTGCTGGAACTCGGCCTTGCCGCTGTAGGTGTAGCCGCGCACCTGGAAGCGCGCCTGCTGCAGCAAGGCGCTGGTTTCCACGGTTTGCTGATACTGCTGGATATCGCCGGCCTGCAGCAGGCGCTGCTCGACCTTGCCGATCAATGCGGCGGCCTTGTCGGCGCTGTCGCCCAGCAGGCCACGGCTGGCTTCGCGGCGCTGGCCGGCCTGCTTGAGCTCGGCGAAGGCCTGTTGATATTCGCGTACGGCGCCTTGTTGCTGGTCCAGGCGCTGGCGGTCGGCGGGGAGCTCGATCTGGCCGAGCATCAGCTGTACCTGGCGTTCGAGGTTGGCCAGGGCTTTTTCCAGCTCGGCCACCGAGGCCTCGTCGCGGTTGCGCTCATAGTGCTGGCGAGCGATACGCAGGTCCTGGGTGTACTGGTGGATGACCGAGATATTACCGAGCTTGTCGCCCCGGCTGGTCACGCTGTCGATCCCCATCCACCCGGTGAAGGTGATGCCCAGGGTGAACAGCAGTACCAGGCCGAAGCCGATCCCCAACTTGCGATTGACGCTTACATTCCCCAGTGACTGGGCAAACCAACGGTACATAGACGACTCCCCGGCGCGTGGCAGTGCGGATTATTGTTCTGTTGCAAAGGCCATCGGCGTGCGTCGGGGAAACTTGATGGGCGAAAGCTGACCCGTTTGTCAGAAAATTCGCGAAAGCAGGGCAGTGACAGCCGTCTCGACCCGCAGGATGCGATCACCCAGCTGCACCGGCGCCAGGCCGGCCTTGTGCAGCAGGTCGACTTCATACGGGATCCAGCCGCCTTCGGGGCCGATCGCCAGGGTTACCGGGCCTTCCACGGCACGCGGGCAGGCCGGGTAGGGGCCGGGGTGGCCGACCAGGCCGAGGGTGCCAGCAGCGATGGCGGGCAGGCGGTCTTCGACGAATGGTTTGAAGCGTTTTTCGATGATGACTTCCGGCAAGACCGTGTCGCGGGCCTGTTCCAGGCCCAGGATGAGGTTTTCCCGGATCGTTTCGGGGTTGAGGAACGGCGTCTGCCAGAAACTCTTCTCGACCTTGTAGCTGTTGACCAGGATCAGCCGCTCAACGCCCAGGGTGGCGATGGTCTGGAACAGCCGGCGGAGCATTTTCGGCCGGGGCACGGCCAGCACCAGGGTGAGCGGCAGCTTGGCGGGTGGCGGCTGGTGGAAGGCCACCTGAAGCTCGGCCTCATGGCCTTCGAGGCGGACCACCTCGGCCTTGCCCATCAAGCCGTTGATACGCCCGACGCGCAGGCTGTCGCCCACCGCCACGCCGTGGATCTCCTGCATGTGGGTGAAACGGCGGTCGGCGAGGATGACGCGGTCGGCCGACACGAAGTCGGCCTCTTCGAGAAGCAACAGGTTCACGGTTGGGTCGCTGGCGGTTGGTCGTTGTGGTCTTCGTTGTGTTCGTCGTGTTCGTGGCTGCGCTTGCGGATCAGGCTGCCGCACAGCACGCCGATCTCGAACAGCAGCCACATGGGCACGGCCAGCAGGGTCTGGGAGAAGATGTCCGGCGGCGTCAGTACCATGCCGACCACGAAGCAGCCGATGATCACGTACGGGCGGATCTTCTTCAGGTACTGCACGTCGACCACGCCGATCCACACCAGCAGCACCACGGCCACCGGGATCTCGAAGGCCACGCCGAAGGCGAAGAACAAGGTCATGACGAAGTCGAGGTAACTGGCGATGTCGGTCATCATCGACACGCCCTCGGGGGTGGCGCTGGCGAAGAAGCCGAAGATCAGCGGGAACACCAGGAAGTAGGCGAAGGCCATGCCGGCGTAGAACAGGAAGATGCTCGACACCAGCAGCGGGATGGCGATGCGCTTTTCGTGGCGGTACAGCCCGGGCGCGATGAAGCCCCAGATCTGCTGGAGGATGAACGGGATCGCCAGGAACAGCGAAACGATCATGGTCAGCTTGAACGGCGTGAGGAACGGCGAGGCCACGTCGGTGGCGATCATCGTTGCGTTGGCCGGCAGGTGCGCGCGCAGCGGCGCCGACACCAGGGTGTAGATCTGCTGGGCGAAGGAGAACAGCCCGGCGAAGATCAGGAAGATGGCGGCGACGCATCGCAGCAGGCGGGTGCGCAGCTCGGTCAGGTGCGAAACCAGCGGCATCGGCTGGTCGTTTTCCGGGTTATCGCTCATGGGGCTCGCGGCGGTGGTGGCGGCTCGGAGGGTTGCGGCGCAGCGGCAGGTGGCGTCGGCGCTGCGTCGGCGGCGGGTGCTGCGGGTGCTGCGGATGCATCAGTGCCGGGTTGGGCGGCAGGCGGCGCCAGTGGATTGAGGATGCGCTTGGCTTCCTGTTCCATCTGCAGGATGTGCTCGTTGTGCAGCTGGCGGCGGATGTCGTCGGCGCCGATTTCGCGCTCGACTTCCATCTTGATCGCGTTGAAGCTGCGCTTGAGCCGGCCTATCCACAGGCCTGCGGTGCGCGCGGCGCCCGGCAGGCGCTCGGGGCCGAGCACCAGCAGGGCGACCAGGCCGACGAGCAGCAGCTCACTGAAACTGATGCCGAACATGGGTCAGTCTTTCCGCTGCGGCTCTTGGACCGGCTGCGCCTGGCCCTCGATGGTGTGGCCCTGGGCCTGCTGCGCGGTGTTCTGCACCGGTGGCACGGGCTGGGCGGGCGGCGGGGTCTGCTCGGCCGGCTTGGTTTCTTCTTCGTTCATGGCCTTGCGAAAGCCCTTGATCGATTCGCCCAGGTCGCTGCCGAAGTTCTTCAGCTTCTTGGTGCCGAACACCAGCACGACGACGACCAGCAGGACGATCCAGTGTTTCCAGTCGAAAATGCCCATCTCAAACTCCTGAAAATGTGTGTCTGTCTTTCGGGCCCTGGGGGCTGCTTTGCATCCCTTTCGCGACACAAGGCCGCTCCTACAGGGGATAGCGAATCGTTCAAGCGACGCAGGCCCCTGTAGGAGCGGCCTTGCGCCGCGAAAGGGGCGCAAAGCGCCCCCAGGCAATCATTCAGGCAGACGGCTGTCGCGCCGCCTTCTCGTCGTGGCCGGACAGGCCGAAACGGCGATCCAGCTCATCGAGCACTGCCTGCGGGTGCTGGCCCAGCGCGCTGAGCATGACCAGGCTATGAAACCACAGGTCGGCGGTCTCATAGATTACATCGCTGTAATCCTTGCTGGCGGCGGCATCCTTGGCGGCGATGATGGTCTCGATCGATTCTTCGCCGAGTTTCTCGAGGATCTTGTTCAGGCCCTTGTGATGGAGGCTGGCCACATAGCTGCTGTCGGGGGCGGCGTGCTTGCGTTCTTCCAGCACCTCGGCGAGGCGGTTCAGCGTGTCGCTCATGTTCAGTGTCCTGCGCTGTAGATGGCGTCCGGGTCCTTGAGGACCGGATCGACGATTTTCCACTGGCCGTCTTCGAAGACGCGGTAGAAGCAACTTTCGCGGCCGGTATGACAGGCGATATGGCCCAACTGCTCGACCATCAGGATGATCACGTCAGCGTCGCAGTCCAGGCGCATTTCGTGCAGTTTTTGCACATGGCCCGACTCTTCGCCCTTGCGCCACAGCTTGCCCCGCGAGCGCGACCAGTAGATGGCGCGGTTTTCGGCGGCGGTCAGCACGAGGGATTCACGGTTCATCCAGGCCATCATCAGCACGCGCCCGGTCTTGTGGTCCTGGGCGATGGCCGGTACCAGGCCATCGCTGTTCCACTTGATCTCGTCCAGCCAGTCTTTCATCGTCGACTCCAAACCGGGCCCGCTCCCGTACCGGGCCCCTGTGCGCTAGTGTGCCAGCCAGCCGCGCGGCTGGCTATCGGCGCACGATCAGGTACAAGCCTGCGGCCAGCATCAACCAGGCCGGCCACGCCGCCGGGGCGCTCAGGCTCACGGCGCCGGCGGCCAGCGTGGCGCCGCCGGCCAGCAGGCCGGCACCGAGCAGGCGCAGCGCCCAGTTGTCGCCCTGGCGACGGCGCTCGGGCAGTTGCGGGTCGTGCAGGTGCGGCTGCGACAGGCGTTCGAGCAGGTCGCGGGTCATGTCGGCCAGGTGCGGCAGTTGCTCGGCCTGGCTGTACAGGTTGCCGAACACCGCCTTGGGGCTCATGCGCTCGCGCATCCAGCGTTCGAGGAACGGCTTGGCGGTGCTCCACAGGTCCAGGTCGGGGTACAGCTGGCGGCCCAAACCTTCGATGTTGAGCAGGGTCTTCTGCAGCAGCACCAGTTGCGGCTGGACTTCCATGTTGAAGCGCCGGGCGGTCTGGAACAGGCGCATCAGCACCTGGCCGAAGGAGATGTCCTTGAGCGGTTTTTCGAAGATCGGCTCGCACACGGTGCGGATCGCCGCTTCGAACTCGTTGACCTTGGTCTGCGCCGGTACCCAGCCCGAATCGATGTGCAGTTGCGCCACGCGGCGGTAGTCGCGCTTGAAGAAGGCGATCAGGTTGCGCGCCAGGTAGTCCTGGTCCTCGGCGGTGAGACTGCCGACGATGCCGCAGTCGATGGCGATGTACTGCGGGCTCCACGGCTTGACCGTGCTGACGAAGATGTTGCCCGGGTGCATGTCGGCGTGGAAGAAGCTGTCGCGGAACACCTGGGTGAAGAACACCTCGACACCGCGCTCGGCCAGCAGCTTCATGTCGGTGCGCTGGTCGGCCAGGGTGGCCATGTCGGTGACCGGCACACCGTAGATGCGCTCCATGACCAGCACCTTGGGCCGGCAGAAGTCCCAGTACACCTGGGGCACGTACATCAGCTCCGAACCTTCGAAGTTGCGCCGCAGCTGGCTGGCGTTGGCCGCCTCGCGCAGCAGGTCGAGCTCGTCGTAGATGGTCTTTTCGTAGTCGCCGACGATCTCTACCGGGTGCAGGCGGCGGGCATCGGCCGAGGCGCGCTCGGCGGCCTTGGCGATCAGGAACAGCCAGGCCAGGTCCTGGGCGATCACCGGCTTCAGGCCCGGGCGCACCACCTTGACCACCACTTCTTCGCCGCTTTTCAGGCGTGCGGCATGCACCTGGGCTACCGAAGCGGAGGCCAGCGGCTCGACGTCGAAGCGGCTGAACACTTCGCCAACCTTGGCCCCCAGCTGCTCTTCGATCAGCGCAACGGCGTGCTGCGGGTCAAACGGCGGCACCCGGTCCTGCAGCAGCATCAGCTCATCGGCGATGTCGGTGGGCAGCAGGTCACGGCGGGTGGACAGCAGCTGGCCGAACTTGATGAAGATTGGCCCCAGGTCCTGCAGCGCCATGCGCATGCGCGCACCACGGCTCAGCTCGAGGGGTTTGCGCGGCAGCCAGCGCCAAGGCATCAGCAGGCGCAGGCTGGCCAGCCACCAGGGCAGCAGGGGCTGTTCGAACAGCAGGTCATCGAGGCGGTAGCGGATCACGACGCGCTGGATGCGCAACAGACGGCGGACGGCGAGCAGCTTCATGCGTTATCGCTGGTATCAAGAGTGTGGGCGAGGCGGCGCAGGCGTGCCTCGAGACGTTCGATGTCGACTTTGAGCGCATCGAGTTCGCTGAATGCCGCTTCGGCTTCGCGTTTGCCGACCAGGGTGCGGGACTCTTCGGCCAGGTATTCGGAGAGGTTCTGGCTGAAACGGGCCAGGCCTTGCCTGGTCCAGCGCGCGCGCAGGCGCACGTGGCCGGCGAGCAGCGCGGTGGGTACCGGGCCGAGCCAGCGTTGCAGCTCGTGTTCCCAGTCCAGTTCCAGGTCCTGCAGCACCGCGACCAGGTCGAGCAGCACCGCGCTGTCACCGTGCAGTTCGACCTGCGGGCTGTGCAGCACGGCGCTCTTGTCCTTGCTCAGGGCCAACTGGGCCAGGCGCCCGGCCGGGGCGCGCAGGGTGCAATCGACCTCGCCCTCCCAGTGGGCGGCCAGCATCAGGCCTTCTTCATCGGGCAGCACGAACAGCTTGAGGGCCGGCTGCACGCAGTCGATCTCGATGACCTGGCCCTCCAGCGCGGCCAGCCGCGGCAGTGCCGTGCTGTCCATGCGCAGGACCCGGTTGAGGCCGTGTTCGACGCTGGCGAGAAGGCCGGCCAGGAGCATCAGGGTTTGATCCCCCGGTGCACGGCGACGATGCCGCTGGTCATGTTGTGGTAGGTGACGCGGTCGAAGCCAGCCTCGACCATCATGCTCTTGAGCGTTTCCTGGTCGGGGTGCATGCGGATCGACTCGGCGAGGTAACGGTAGCTCTCGGAGTCGTTGGTGATCAGCTTGCCGGCCAGTGGCATGAAGGCGAACGAGTAGGCGTCGTAGGCCTTGGACATCAGCTTGTTGGTGGGCTTGGAGAATTCCAGGATCAACAGCCGGCCACCGGGCTTGAGCACGCGCAGCATCGAGCGAATGGCTTCGTCCTTGTGCGTCACGTTGCGCAGGCCGAAGGCGATGGTCACGCAGTCGAAGTGGTTGTCCGGGAACGGCAGCTTCTCGGCGTCGGCCTGGACGAACTCGATGTTGCCGGCCACGCCACGGTCGAGCAGGCGGTCACGGCCGACCTTGAGCATCGATTCGTTGATGTCGGCCAGTACCACCTGGCCGGTCGGGCCGACCAGACGCGAGAACTTGGCCGCCAGGTCGCCGGTACCACCGGCGATGTCCAGCACCCGATTGCCGCTGCGCACACCGGACAGCTCGATGGTGAAGCGCTTCCACAGGCGGTGCATGCCGCCGGACAGCACGTCGTTCATCAGGTCGTACTTGGCGGCGACGGAGTGGAAGACCTCGGCGACTTTCTTCGCCTTCTGGCTCTCGGGCACGTCCTGGTAGCCGAAGTGGGTGGTGGGTTCGGCGTGGTCGCCTTTGCGCTGGTCGGTCATTTCGCTTCACCAGAAAAAAATTACCGCCATTCTAGGGGCATCGGGCGGATTTGTCTTCGCGGGGTGTGCCGTGGCGGGGTGGCGGGCATAATGGCGATTATGTCTACATCAGCAGGAACACCCGCATGACCCAGATCAGCGTCGAACGCAAACACTCCCTCGGCCGCGAAGCCGCCCGCGCCAAGGCCGAAGCGCTGGTGGACAAGCTCAGCCGCGAATACGACCTCAAGGCCAGCTGGAACGGCGACCGGGTAGACGTGACCCGCAGCGGCGCCAATGGCAGCGTGCATATCTTTGACGACAGCATCCGCGTCGAGCTCAAGCTGGGCATGATGCTGTCGATGATGGGCGGCACCATCAAGGGCGAGATCGAGCGGGCGCTGGACAAAGCCCTGGCCTGATGCCGCGAGGTCCTTGCTGTTTGCGGGAGCAGGCTTTGGTGGGGGGTGGGGGGGGGGGGGGGGGGGGGGGGGGGGGGGGGGGGGGGGGGGGGAAGGGGGGGGGGGGGAGGGGGGAGCGATAGCGATTGCCGGGGCTGGCGCTATCGCGGGGCAAGCCCGCTCCCACAATACCCGTACACACTAACCCCGCATCGCCCCACCTTAGGGTGAGGATTCTAATTATTCCGCCTACCTTCACGCTCAAGCCCTACCACCCTGGGCTCATCCTCCCTCCCCAAATGAGCATGAGGTACAGAGCATGGCCAAAGTGAATCTCAAGCAGGACGACGCCCAGGGCACCCTGGGCGAAGTGCGCGGCTACGCGCGCAAGATCTGGCTGGCGGGCATCGGCGCTTACGCCCGTGTCGGCCAGGAAGGCTCCGATTACTTCAAGGAACTGGTCAAGGCCGGTGAAGGCGTCGAGAAGCGTGGCAAGAAACGCATCCATAAAGAACTCGATGCGGCCAACCACCAGCTCGACGAAGCTGGCCAGGAAGTGACCCGCGTGCGGGGCAAGGTCGAGGTCCAGCTGGACAAAATCGAGAAAGCCTTCGACGAGCGCGTCGGCCGCGCCTTGAATCGCCTCGGCATTCCGTCTAAACATGACGTTGAGGCGTTGTCCATCAAGCTTGAACAGCTGCACGAGCTGCTCGAGCGCGTCGCGCACAAACCATAAGGAGAGCAGGATGGCTGGCAAGAAGAACACCGAAAAAGAAGGCAGCTCCTGGATCGGCGGAATCGAGAAGTACTCCCGCAAGATCTGGTTGGCTGGCCTGGGTATCTATTCCAAGGTCGACCAGGACGGTCCGAAGCTGTTCGATTCGCTGGTGAAGGATGGCGAGAAAGCCGAGAAGCAGGCGAAGAAAAACGTCGACTCGGCAGCCGACTCGGCCAAGTCCGCCACCACCTCGCGGGTATCGGACGTCAAGGAACGCGCACTGGGCAAGTGGAGCGAACTCGAAGAGGCCTTCGACAAGCGCCTGAACAGCGCCATCTCGCGCCTGGGCGTGCCCAGCCGCAACGAGATCAAGGCACTGCACCAGCAGGTCGACACGCTGACCAAGCAGATCGAGAAGCTGACCGGGGCTTCGGTCACGCCGGTGTCCAAGGCCGCCGCCAGCAAGACGGCTGCCAAGCCACTGGCCAAGGCAGCTGCCAAACCGGCCGCCAAGACCGCCGCGGCGAAACCTGCTGCCAAGCCTGCGGTTAAAACCGCTGCAGCCAAGCCGGCTGCTGCCAAGCCTGCGGCCAAACCGGCAGCGGCGAAGAAGCCAGCAGTCAAGAAAGCACCTGCGGCCAAACCTGCGGCAGCCAAGCCGGTTGCAGCGGCACCTGCCGCCACAGCCGCCCCGGCGCCGAGCGCGGCCCCGGCCAGCGCCACCCCGTCGGCACCGGTGAACGTGGCCGCCCAGGCCTGATACCGCGTCGCCTTCATCGCGGGGCAAGCCCGCTCCCACGCTATAAGCTTCGTGAAGGGAATTTTCCACTATCATTTT
>NZ_JBMOWQ010000169.1:0-5886 GCF_049310485.1 Pseudomonas sp. GZD-209 | reverse complement strand
CGCCCCCTCCATTGGGGGGAAACCCAACCCCCCCTGGGGAATGGGGGGAGCGGGCTTGCCCCGCGATCATTTCACCCCTCCAGATACCTCATCGCCAGCTGCTCCGCCGCCGTGCGCGCCGGCGCCTGCAAGTGCGGCGCCACCAGCATCATCACCTGGTACACCACCACCCCCACATCGCCTTCACGCCCCAGTACCCGCTGGTAATCCAGCGAACAGATCAGGGTCAGGGCGATCTGTTCCACCAATTGCCCCAAGGCTTGCGTTTCGCTGGTCACCAGGCCCTGGCTCTTGAGGCTGGCCAGCAGCGCGGCGAGGGTGCGCTTGAGCGCGTTGATCAGGCTGCGCATGCCCCGCGCCAGCTTGGGCAGGCGCCCGGTGAGGTTGGACAGGTCCTGGAACAGGAAGCGGTACTGGGCCATGCGTTCGACGATCAGGTGCAGGAACAGCCAGTAGTCCTCGGCGTCCAGGCGCACGTCCAGCGGTGGGTCGAGCAGCGGCATCAGCTGTTCTTCGAAGCGCTCGAACAGGCCGATCACCAGCGGCTCCTTGCCGTGGAAGTGGTAGTACAGGTTGCCTGGGCTGATCCCCAGTTCGTTGGCGATCTCCAGGGTCGAGACGTTAGGTTCGCCCTGGCGGTTGAACAGCAGCAGGGCGCATTCGAGGATGCGGTCGCGGGTCTTCATTCAGTCAGCGTGCCAGTACGTAGGTGCCTGGCGCGGGGGCCAGCGGTGGGTAGGTGGCGTTGCCCAGCTCGGTGCGCGGTACCTTGAGCGTACCGGAGCGCTGGCCGATCCACTCCAGCCACTGCGGCCACCAGCTGCCGTCGCGGCGCTCGGCATCGTAGAACCAGGCGCGCGGGTCACCGGACAGCTTGGGGTTATCCAGGTAGTAGGCCTTGGGGTTGCCGGGCGGGTTGATGATGCTCTGGATATGCCCACTGTGCGACAGCACGAAGCGCCGCTCGCCACCCAGCAGCAGGGCCGAGCGGTACACCGCGTCCCAGGGGGTGATGTGGTCGTTGCTGCCAGCCACGGTGAAGCTGTCCAGGTCGACTTGCTTGAGGTCGATGGGCGTACCGCACACCTCCAGCCCGTCGGGGTGGGGCAACGGGTTGTGCTTGAAGAAGTCCAGCAGGTCGCCGTGCAGGGCGGCCGGCAGGCGGGTGTTGTCGGCGTTCCAGTAGAGGATGTCGAAGGCCGGCGGGGTCTTGCCCATCAGGTAGTTGTTGACCCAATAGTTCCAGATCAGGTCGTTGGGCCGCATCCAGGCGAAGATCCGCGCCACCTCGCCGCCGTCGAGCACGCCGCGCTGATACGAGCGGCGCTTGGCCGCCTCGATGGTCTGTTCGTCGGCGAACAGGCTGGCGGGGCTGTCGAACTGGCTGTCGAGCAGGCTCACCAGGTAGGTGGCGCTGCGCACCTTGCGCAGTTGGTTCTTGGCTTGCAGGTGGCCCTGCAGCGCGGCCATGGTCAGGCCGCCGGCGCAGGCGCCCATCAGGTTCGGGTCGCGGCTGCCGCTGATGCTGCGGCAGGCGTTGAGCGCCTCTTCGAGTGCCTGCACGTAGCTCGACAGGCCCCACTCGCGGTGGCGCGGGTCGGGGTTGCGCCAGCTGATCATGAACACCTGCAGGCCGTTCTTGAGCATGTACTGGACGAAGCTGTTGGTCGGGCTGAGGTCGAAGATGTAGAACTTGTTGATCTGCGGCGGCACCACCAGCACTGGCCGGGCGTACTGCTTTTCGCTCATCGGCTTGTACTGGATCAGCTCCAGCAGCTCATTGCGAAACACCACCGCGCCAGGCGTGGCGGCGAGGTTGCCGCCGACCTCGAAGGCGCGCTCGTCCACCTGGCGTGGCAGCCCGTCGTTGTGGCGCAGGTCGTCGAGCAAGTGGCCAACGCCACGCAGCAGGCTCTGGCCGCCGGTGTTGAGCAGCTCCTTGACCGCCAGCGGATTGAGCAGTGAGTTGCTCGGGGCGATGGCGTCGTTGATCAGGTTGAACAGGAACTGCGCGCGCACGCGATCATCGTGGGACAGCGAGCTTTCCTCGACCCACAGGCGGGTCTGTTTCTGCCAGGCCAGGTAGGCCTGCAGGCTGCGCCGGTAGAACGGGTTCTGGCTCCAGGTGGGGTCACTGAAGCGGCTGTCGCGCGCGTGTGGCTGGAAGGGGGTGTCGCCGAGCATCACCCGGCCCAGGGTGCCGCCCAGCTCCAGCAGGTGTTTTGCCGTGTGCAGCGGGTGGCGCAGGCCATGGCGGCCGACATGGCGCAGCGTCGAAAGCAGGTCGCGGCCGCGCAGGCCAGTGATCGCGTTCTGCACGTTCATGCTGGTGGCCGGGACCGGTGTCGTCCCTGTTGCCGGTTTGTCTTTCATGCCAACACTCCATCGTCAGAACACAGCAAGAAGGCCCGCGCGTACTCCGTGCGCGGGGCGGGCATCAGCCGCCCGAGGCGGGCCGGGGGTGCATGACCGCGCGCTGGCGCTCTTGCTGGAGGAATTTCATGATGATCGGGGCGACGGCCTCGGCCCGGGTGATCAGGAACAGGTGGCCATCGTCGATTATGTGTAGCTGGGCATTGGGAATCCGCCAGGCCAGCAGGCGCATGTTGACCAGGGGGATCAGCGGGTCGTCGTCGCCGGCCAGCACCAGGGTGGGTTGCTGGATCTTGTGCAGCCAGTGGATGCTGGTCCAGCCGAGCCCGGCGAACAGCTGCCAGTAGTAGCCCATCTTGCCGCCGGAGCGCACTTTCGAGGCGTGGTGCAGCGCCAGGTCCGGGTCGCGGCGAAAGGCGCCGCCATAGATCATGGGGGCGATGCGGATCACGTGGGAGGGCTGGATGTAACGCCGGGGGCTGGCCATCAGCCACAGCACCTTGGGCTTGCCCGGCACCATCACCGCACCGGCGGCGGTGGCGGCCAGCACAAGCTTCTTGCAGCGCTCGGGGTAGTCGTGGGCGAACTGCTGGGCAAGCGCCCCGCCCCAGGACACACCGATGGCATTGACCTGGCCGTAGTCGAGGTAGTCGAGCATGCGCGCGGTCAACTTGGCCAGGCCGGGGAAGCGGTACGGGTGGCGCGGCGTCGACGAGCCGCCGACCCCGGGCACGTCGAAGGCGATCACTTCCAGGTCCGGGTCCAGCGCCTCGATGAACGGGAACACCAGTTCGAGGTTGGCGCCGATGCCGTTGAAGATCAGCAACGGCGTCAGGTGCGGCTTGCCCGGGCGCACCGCGGTGCGGATGGACTGATCGTCCAGCTCGACGGTGCGGAAGATGTAGGGTTGCGGCATACGCGTGACTCTGGGGTGAAGGTAGCGCCGCGATGCGCCTGCCGGCACATCACGGCGGTTGGGCTCAACGCTCGTGCACGTAGGTTCCCGGTGCGGCCTCGCCTGCGCCATAGGTGCGGTTGCCCAGCCGGGTCGGCGCCTTCTTCAGGTCCCCGGCGCGATCGCCCAGCCACGTCTGCCAGTGCAGCCACCAGGAGTCGGCGTGCTTGACCGCGTTCTCCTGCCAGGCCAGCGGGTCGTCCGGGCGGTCTTCACCGGTCATGAAGCGCGCCTTGGGGTTGCCCGGCGGGTTGAGGATGCTCTGGATATGTCCGCTGTTGGACAGCACGAATTCGATCTTGCCGCCGAACAGGTGCGCCGAGCGGTAGCACGACTGCCACGGGGTGATGTGGTCGGCGGTACCGGCGACGCTGAAGATGTCGCAGTCGACCTGCTTCAGGTCGATGGCGGTACCGCACACCTCCAGGGCATTGGCGCGGATCAGCGGGTTGTTCTTGAACATTTCGATCAGGTCGCCGTGGAAGGCGGCCGGCAGGCGCGTGGTGTCGTTGTTCCAGAACAGGATGTCGAACACGGGCGGTGAATTGCCCAGCAGGTAGTTGTTGACCCAATAGTTCCAGATCAGGTCGTTGGGGCGCATCCAGGCGAACACCTTGGCCATGTCGCTGCCCTCGAGCACCCCGGACTGATAGGAGTGGCGCTTGGCGGCCTCCAGCGTCTGCTCGTCGACGAACAGCGCCACCTCGGTGTCGATCGTGGTGTCGAGCACGCTGACCAGCAGGGTCAGGGCGTTGACCTTCTTCTCGCCCAGGGCCGCGTAGTGGCCCACCAGCGCGGTGCAGGTGATGCCACCGGAGCAGGCGCCGAGCATGTTCAGGTCCTTGCTGCCGGTGATCGCCAGCACCGCGTCGACCGCTTCCTTGAGGGCGTCGATGTAGGTGGACAGGCCCCACTCGCGCTGGGCCTTGGTCGGGTTGCGCCAGCTGATGATGAAGGTCTGCTGCTGCGAGCGCAGGCAGAAGCGCGCCAGGCTCTTTTCCGGGCTCAGGTCGAACACGTAGAACTTGTTGATCTGCGGCGGCACCACCAGCAGCGGGCGGCTGTGCACCTGCTCGGTGATGGGTTTGTACTGGATCAGTTCGAGCACGTCGTTGCGGTACACCACCGCGCCTTCGCTGGTGCCCAGGTTCTTGCCCACCTCGAAGGCTTCCATGTTCACCTGGCTGGGCATGCCGCCGTTGTTGACCATGTCCTTGGCGAGGTTGGACAGCCCGTCGAGCAGGCTCTTGCCGCCGGTTTCGAAGAAGCGCTTGATCGCCGCCGGGTTGGAGAGGGTGTTGGTCGGTGCCATGGCTTCGGTCATCAGGTTGATGACGAACTGGCCACGGGTGATGTCCTGGGGCGACAGGTCGCTTTCGCCGATCCAGTCGTTGAGTTCCTTGCGCCAGGCCAGGTAGGTCTGCAGGTAGCGCCGGTACAGTGGGTTGTTGCTCCAGGCCGGGTCCTGGAAGCGACGGTCGTCGCCACCGGGCTGCAGGCTGGATTTGCCCAGCAGCACGTTCTTCAGTTCCAGGCCGAAATGCGCCACGTGCTTGGCACTGTGCAGTGGCTGGCGAACCGCCTGGCGCAATACCGTGCGCGCCGACGTGAGCAAATCCTTACGGCGAATGCCGATGACCGGGTTCAGCCCCAGGGTGTTCTCCGAGGCCTGCCGCTGCAACTCATCGTTGTTCTTGTTACTCATCTACGACGCTCCGTTGTCCTGAGACGAGTACCGGTGTGCTGTGACAGCCCGGTACTGCTACTCGGGTGACCAGTGATAAGGAACAGCGGTGCTGCGACCGGATGCGTGTCGATGATGAGCTGCGGGGGTTTCTGCGTGTGAAGACAACCTGCTTTCGCTCGCGACCTCTACATACCGGCCTGGCCCTGCTTGCCGAAAAGGCGATGCAGGGAACTTGCCAGCTCCATTGGTTACCCGACTTTCATGTAATGCGCAAGACAGCCAGTCTTTGGCCGCCATCCACGCATTCAAGCAGATGAGATTAGAAAATGCGCTCTAAAACCTGGAGGCCCCGCGCTAGAGCATCAGCTTGACGACCGACTCGGCGGGGTCGCGGGATTTGCCGGCCTTGTGCAGTTCATCCAGATACTCGGCCCACAGCTGTTCCTGGCGCAGGCACAGTTGTTCGAGGTATTCCCAGGTGAACAACCCTGAGTCATGGCCGTCGTCGAAGGTCAGTTTCAGTGCGTATTGGCCGGCAGGCTCCAGGCCGCTGAGGCCTACGTTGATCTTGCCAAATTGCAGGATGGGATTGCCGTGGCCCTGGACCTCGGCGGAGGGGGAGTGCACCCGCAGGAACTCGGCAGGCAGGTGGTAGACCTCGCCGGGGGCGTAGGTGAGGGTGAGGGTCTTCGAGGCTTTGTGCAGGTTGATGGCGGTGGGCAGGCGGGCCATGGGCTGGAATCTCTCGGGAGCTGATACAGCAAGCTTCCAGCTTCTTGTGGAGGGATTCAAGGGCCCTATCGGGGGGGGGGGGGGGGGAACCCCCACCCAAAAAACGGCAGCTGGGGAGATGGAGCACGACAGGGGGTGG
>NZ_JBMOWQ010000168.1:0-2167 GCF_049310485.1 Pseudomonas sp. GZD-209 | reverse complement strand
CACCCCTCCAAGGGGGGTGCGCGTCGGGCGGGGGGCTCCCTCCCCCCGCGATGGTCTTACAGGATGTAGCGCGACAGGTCTTCGTTCTGCGCCAGCTCACCCAGGTGGCTGTTCACATACGCGGCGTCGATGTGGATCGGCGTCTCGTCATGGGCGCTGGCCAGGTCACCGGCACTGAACGACACCTCTTCGAGCAAACGCTCGAGCAGGGTGTGCAGGCGGCGGGCACCGATGTTCTCGGTTTTCTCGTTGACCTGGAAGGCGATCTCGGCCAGGCGCTTGAGGCCCTCGTCGGCGAACTCGATGTTCAGGCCTTCGGTCTTCAACAGCGCTGCATACTGCTCGGTCAGCGAGGCGTGCGGCTCTTTGAGGATGCGCTCGAAGTCTTCCGGGGTCAGGGCCTTGAGCTCGACGCGGATCGGCAGGCGACCCTGCAGCTCGGGCACCAGGTCGCTCGGCTTGCTCAGGTGGAATGCACCGGAGGCGATGAACAGGATGTGGTCGGTCTTGACCATGCCCAGCTTGGTGTTGACGGTGCAGCCTTCGATCAGCGGCAGCAGGTCGCGCTGCACGCCTTCGCGGGACACATCGGCGCCGCCGACGTTGCCACGTTTGGCCACCTTGTCGATTTCGTCGATGAACACGATACCGTGCTGCTCGACCGCCTCCAGGGCCTTGGCCTTGAGCTCTTCGTCGTTGACCAGGCGGCCGGCTTCTTCGTCGCGGACCATCTTCAGCGCGTCCTTGACCTTCAGCTTGCGCGCCTTGCGCTTGCCCTTGCCCATGTTGGCGAACAGGCTCTGCAGCTGGTTGGTCATCTCTTCCATGCCGGGCGGCGCGGCGATCTCGACACCGACCGCGTCGGCCACTTCGATCTCGATTTCCTTGTCGTCCAGCTGGCCTTCACGCAGGCGCTTGCGGAACAACTGGCGGGTGTTGGAATCGCTGCTCGACTGTGCAGCCTCTTCGGCGAAGCTGCTGGTGCGCGCCTGCGGCAGCAGGGCGTCGAGAATACGGTCTTCGGCGGCGTCTTCGGCGCGGTGGCGCACACGGACGATCTCTTGCTCGCGGAGCATCTTCAGCGCGGCATCGGCCAGGTCGCGGATGATCGACTCGACGTCACGGCCGACATAGCCGACTTCGGTGAACTTGGTCGCTTCGACCTTGATGAACGGCGCGTTGGCCAGTTTGGCCAGGCGACGGGCGATTTCGGTCTTGCCCACGCCGGTGGGGCCGATCATCAGGATGTTCTTCGGGGTGACTTCGGCACGCAGCTCGGCAGGCAGCTGCATGCGCCGCCAGCGGTTGCGCAGGGCAATGGCGACGGCGCGTTTGGCGTCGTCCTGGCCGATGATGTGGCGGTTCAGTTCGTGAACGATTTCGCGGGGGGTCATGGACATGATCAATAGGGTCCTAAGGCGCAGTCATCAGTGTGGAAAAGTCCCGCTGTTGGCGGGACGCCAAAACAACTGATTACTCGGCCAGGTCCTGCTCCTCGATGGTCAGGTTGTGGTTGGTGAACACGCAGATGTCGCCGGCGATGTTCAGGGCGGCCTCGGTGATTTCCCGGGCCGACAGGTCGGTCTTGTTCAGCAGGGCGCGGGCTGCGGCCTGGGCGTAGCCGCCGCCGGAACCCATGGCGATCAGGCCGTCTTCGGGTTCGACCACGTCGCCGTTGCCGGTGATGATCAAGGAGGCGTCCTTGTTGGCTACCGCCAGCATCGCTTCCAGGCGGCTCAGGGAACGGTCGGTACGCCATTCCTTGGCCAGTTCGACGGCGGCGCGCACCAGGTGGCCGGAGTGTTTCTGCAGCTGGGCTTCGAAGCGCTCGAACAGGGTGAAGGCGTCGGCGGTGGCGCCGGCGAAGCCCGCGATGACCTGGCCGTTGTACAGGCGGCGGACCTTCTTGGCGTTGCCTTTCATCACGGTGTTGCCGAGGGAAACCTGGCCGTCGCCGCCCATGACGACTTTGCCGTTACGGCGGACAGAAACGATGGTAGTCAAGGGAGAGTCTCCACGCAGCGGGGCGAAAATGCCTGATGGAGAGTCATATGGGGGGAGGGGGGAAGGATTTCAACCGAGAGGGATGAATGGTTGTATCCAGTCTTTGCCGGCCCAGCGGGGGGGGGGGAGAAGAGCTCCCCCCCCAACGCAGGCGGGAGAGGGG
>NZ_JBMOWQ010000167.1:0-4060 GCF_049310485.1 Pseudomonas sp. GZD-209 | reverse complement strand
CGCGGGGCAAGCCCGCTCCCACGCACTGAACTGGCGTGGGAGCGGGCTTGCCCCGCGATGACGGTTACTCAGGCCTCGTGGCAGATGTGCCCATCGACCAAGGTATAACGCACCGCGCCCGGCAGGCAGTGGCCGATGAACGGGCAGTTCTCGCCACGCGACAGCCACTGCTCGCCCGCCACCGTCGAGGCTTGCGGATCGAACAGCACCAGGTCGGCCGCGCCGCCCACTTTCAGCTCACCCGCCGGCAGGCGCATGGCCGCCGCCGGGCCGCTGCTCAGCCGCGCCATCAGCGTCGGCAGGTCGAGCAGGCCGTCCTCGACCAGGGTCATGGCCAGCGGCAGCAACAGCTCGACGCTGCTGATGCCCGGCTCGGTGGCACCGAACGGCGCCAGCTTGGCATCGCGCTCGTGGGGCTGGTGGTGGCTGGAGATCGCCTGGATCACGCCCGCCTTCACCGCCTCACGCAGGCCGTCACGGTCGGCGGCGCTGCGCAGCGGCGGCTGCACGTGGTACAGGCTGGAGAAATCGCGCAGCGCTTCGTCGGTGAGGATCAGCTGGTACAGCGCCACGTCGGCGGTGACCGGCAGCCCCAGTTGCTGGGCCTGGGCGATCAACCGTGCGCCACGGGCGCTGGTGATCTGGCTGAAGTGCGCGCGCACGCCGCTCTGCTCGACCAGCAGCAGGTTGCGGGCCAGGGCCACGGTCTCGGCGCTTTCGGGGATGCCGGGCAGGCCGAGGAAGCTGGCCATCGGCCCTTCGTGGGCCAGGCCGCCCTGGGACAGGTCGCGGTCCTGGGAGTGGAACACCACGGTCAGGTCGAAGGTCGCCGCATATTCCAGGGCGCGGGCCAGGGTGCGGTTGTTGGGGATCTCTTTCAGGCCGTTGCCGAAGGCCACGCAACCGGTGTCGCGCAGGGCCACCAGCTCGGCCAGTTGCTCTCCTTCCAGGCCTTTGGTCAGGGCACCGATCGGGTACACCTTGCTGTTGGCCGCTTCGCGGGCGCGGTCGAGGATCAGTTCGGCCACCGCCGAGGTGTCCAGCACCGGCTTGGTCTGCGGCGGGCAGCACAGGCTGGTGACGCCGCCGGCGACCGCTGCGCGGGTTTCACTGGCGATGGTGCCTTTGCGGCTGTAGCCCGGCTCGCGCAGCGATACACCGAGGTCGACCAGGCCGGGCGCTGCGACCAGGCCGTCGGCCTGGATCGTGCGGCTGGCGCTGAAGCCTGCCGGGGCTGCGCCGATGGCGGCAATGCGACCGCCTTCGAGGTGCAGGTCGGTGATGGTGTCCAGGCCGCTGGCAGGGTCGATTACCCGAGCGCCGATAATGCTGAGGGTCACTGGGCGTTCTCCTGCTCGATTTGACGTTGCGCGTTCTGCCCGCTCATGGCCATGGACAGCACGGCCATGCGCACGGCGATGCCGTAGGTGACCTGGTTGAGGATCACCGAGTGCTTGCCGTCGGCCACCGCCGACTCGATCTCCACGCCCCGGTTGATCGGGCCGGGGTGCATGACGATGGCGTCGGGCTTGGCGCCGGCCAGGCGTGCGGTGGTCAGGCCGAACAGGCGGTAGAACTCGCCCTCGCTGGGCAGCAGGCCGCCGGCCATGCGCTCACGCTGCAGGCGCAGCATGATCACCACGTCGACGTCCTTGAGGCCTTCGGCGAGGTCGGTGTAGACCTTCACCCCGTATTGCTCGATGCCGATCGGGATCAGGGTTTTCGGGCCGATCACGCGGATGTCCGGGCAGCCCAGCGCCTTGAGCGCGAGCATGTCCGAGCGGGCTACGCGCGAGTGCAGGATATCGCCGACGATGGCCACCGACAGGTTCTCGAAGCTGCCCTTGTGCCGACGGATGGTCAGCATGTCGAGCATGCCCTGGGTCGGGTGCGCGTGGCGGCCGTCGCCGCCGTTGATCACCGCCACGTCCGGGCATACGTGCTCGGCGATGAAGTGGGCGGCGCCGGAGTCGGAGTGGCGCACGACGAACATGTCGGCGGCCATGGCTTCGAGGTTGCGCAGGGTGTCGAACAGGGTCTCGCCCTTGCTGGTCGAGGAGGTCGACACGTTCAGGCTGATCACGTCGGCCGACAGGCGCTGGGCGGCCAGTTCGAAGGTGGTGCGGGTACGGGTGGAGTTCTCGAAGAACACGTTGCACACGGTCTTGCCGCGCAGCAGCGGGACTTTCTTCACGGCCCGGGCGCCGACTTCGAGGAACGAGTCGGCAGTGTCGAGGATCTCGGTGAGCAGTTCGCGGGGCAAACCGTCGAGCGAGAGGAAGTGGCGCAGCTGGCCCTGGTCATTGAGCTGCAGCGGGCGCTTGGCGTCGAATGGCGTCATCGCGGGGGACTCTTAAAGGGCGGAAGCGGAAGCGAGGTCCTGGCGCTCGAGAGCGAGCGGTGCGGGTCCGGTCAATTTTACCCGTTCATGGGCGGCCAGCGACAGGGTGGCGCCGAGCACATTCGGGCGGATCGGCAGTTCGCCGGCATCCAGGTCCAGCAGGCACACCAGCGTCACGCTGGCCGGGCGGCCATAGTCGAACAGTTCGTTGAGGGCGGCGCGGATGGTGCGGCCGCTCATCAGCACGTCATCCACCAGCACCAGGTGCTGGCCTTCGATCTCGAACGGCAGCTCCGAAGGGCGCACTTGCGGGTGCAGGCCGTTCTGGCTGAAGTCGTCGCGGTAGAACGAGACATCCAGGGTGCCCAGCGGGCTCTCGTCGGCCAATTCCTGCTGCAGGGCCTGGGCCACCCAAACGCCGCCGGTGCGGATGCCGATGAAGCGTGGCTCGGCGATGGCGCGGCGGGCCAGGTGGGCGCGAAGGTCGACGGCCATCTGCCGGATCAGGTCGGCGGGATTGGGTAGGCTCATTGCGTGCTCCTCGGAAGGCGGGCGCCGGGTAGCTCCGGCGGCAAAGCGGAATTAAGTATTGGCCTCCAGCCAGCCTTGCAGCAGCAGGGCGGCGGCGATGGCGTCGACCGGGTTGTCGCGGTAGCTGCCGTGACGGCCGCCACGGGCCATCTGCTCGCCCTTGGCTTCGAAGGTGGTCAGGCGTTCGTCGTGGGTGTGCACCGGCAGGTTGAATCGGCCGTTGAGGCGCCGGGCGAATTTCTCGGCGCGCTCGCTCATCTCGCTGGGGGTGCCGTCCATGTTCAGCGGCAGACCGACGACGATGGCATCGGGTTTCCATTCCTTGATCAGTTTTTCGACCTGGTTCCAGTCCGGCACGCCGTTCTGTGCCTTGAGTACGCAGAGTTCGCGGGCCTGGCCGGTGATCACCTGGCCGACGGCCACGCCGATCTGTTTGCTGCCGTAGTCGAAGCCCAGCAGCAGGCGCAGTTCGGCCATCAGGCGTGCCCCGCCTGGCTGGTGAGCAGGCTCAGGTTGATGCCGAGGCTGGCGGCGGCCGCGCCGAGGCGCTGTTCGCTGTCCATGCCGAACAGGATCGCGGGGTCGAACGGGCAGTTGAGCCAGGCGTTGTCGGCCAGCTCCGCTTCCAGCTGGCCGGCTTCCCAGCCGGCATAGCCGAGGGTGATCAGGCTCTTTTTCGGGCCCACGCCGGCGGCGATGGCCAGCAGCACGTCCTGGGAGGTGGTCAGCGACAGGCCTTCCAGGGCCACGGTGGCCTGGAAGCTGCACTCATCGCTGTGCAGCACGAAACCACGGTCGGTCTGCACCGGGCCGCCCAGGTAGATGGGCACCTGCAGCGTGCTGGCCGGGGGCGTTTCGTCGGGGCGCAACTGTTCGAGAATGTCGCCCAGGTTCAGCTCCTGCGGGCGGTTGACCACCAGCCCCATGGCGCCGTTGGCGTTGTGCTCGACGATGTAGGTAAGGGTGTGGGCAAAGTTCGGGTCGGCCATGTGCGGCATGGCGATCAGGAACTGGTGCTTGAGGTAGCTGGGGGCGAAGGTTTTCATGAGCGCTAGTGTGGCGCCAGGTGGCGGGGCTGGCAAGGTGCGCAGCCCCTGTGGGAGCTCACCCAGCCCTGTGGGAGCGGGTTTACCCGCGAAGCAGGCAGCGCGGTGCATGGCACCGGCTTCGCCGGTGTTCGCGGGTAAA
>NZ_JBMOWQ010000166.1:0-18521 GCF_049310485.1 Pseudomonas sp. GZD-209 | reverse complement strand
CGCTCCCGCAGGAACCGCGCTAACCCTGTGGGAGCGGGTTTACCCGCGAAGAGGCCGGCCTTGAAAACATAAATCTTTGATTTTCAAAAAATGTGCCTGAAAAAATATAACAAAACAGGAAATTATCCTTTACGAAAATACTGTTTCGGCACTATCTTCTGTTTCGGCCGCCGCAGCGGCCAACGTCGCTCGGACGGTTCCGGGCGCTTACGTCTCCAGAGGAAACCATGGCCAATCCAGGTTCGCCGCGCCGTTTCGCGCGCATCGATCGTCTGCCCCCTTACGTCTTCAACATCACCGCCGAGCTCAAGATGGCTGCCCGCCGCCGTGGCGAGGACATCATCGACCTGAGCATGGGCAACCCCGATGGCGCCACCCCGCCGCACATCGTCGAGAAGCTGGTGCAGGTCGCCCAGCGTGAAGACACCCATGGCTATTCCACCTCGCGCGGTATCCCGCGCCTGCGCCGGGCCATCTCCAACTGGTACAAGGACCGCTACGAGGTCGAGATCGACCCGGAAAGCGAAGCCATCGTCACCATCGGCTCGAAAGAGGGCCTGGCGCACCTGATGCTCGCCACCCTCGACCAGGGCGACACCGTGCTGGTGCCCAACCCCAGCTACCCGATCCACATCTACGGCGCGGTGATCGCCGGCGCCCAGGTGCGCTCGGTGCCGCTGGTGCCGGGTGTGGACTTCTTCAACGAGCTGGAGCGGGCGATCCGCGAGTCGATCCCCAAGCCGAAGATGATGATCCTCGGCTTCCCGTCCAACCCCACTGCCCAGTGCGTCGAGCTGGACTTCTTCGAGCGCGTGGTGGCCCTGGCCAAGCAGTACGACGTGCTGGTAGTGCACGACCTGGCCTACGCCGATATCGTCTACGACGGCTGGAAGGCGCCGTCGATCATGCAGGTGCCGGGGGCCAAGGACATCGCGGTGGAGTTCTTCACCCTGTCCAAGAGCTACAACATGGCCGGCTGGCGGATCGGCTTCATGGTCGGCAACCCGGAGCTGGTCAGCGCCCTGGCACGCATCAAGAGCTACCACGACTACGGCACCTTCACCCCGTTGCAGGTAGCGGCCATCGCCGCCCTGGAAGGCGACCAGCAGTGCGTGCGCGACATCGCCGAGCAGTACCGCCAGCGCCGCAACCTGCTGGTCAAGGGCCTGCACGAGATGGGCTGGATGGTCGAGAACCCCAAAGCGTCGATGTACGTCTGGGCCAAGATCCCCGAACAGTACGCACACCTCGGTTCGCTGGAGTTTTCCAAGAAGCTGCTGGCTGAAGCCAAGGTCTGCGTGTCGCCGGGCGTTGGTTTTGGTGACTACGGCGATGACCATGTGCGCTTCGCCCTGATCGAGAACCAGGACCGCATTCGCCAGGCCATCCGCGGCATTCGCCAGATGTTCCGTGCCGATGGGTTGACCAGTAAGTAAGCAGGCTAGGCCTGATCGCGGGGCAAGTCGCATCGGCGCACCGCCGCTCCCACGTCTTCATGGCAGCGTGGGAGCGGGCTTGCCCCGCGATGCGTTTACGCCGATCAGCGGCGATCTTTTTTTCATTCCCCCTCTTCTCAGCCAGTCGCGCCTGGATTACAAATAGCGCCGCGGGCGCTCGCCCCGATAACAACAACCTCCCTCCCTGGTCATCATGTCCGAACAGAACCCTTGCCTGACCTGCGGCGCCTGCTGCGGCTACTTTCGTGTGTCTTTCTTCTGGGGTGAATGCCAGTCGGCCGGCGGCCTGGTGCCTGACGACCTGGTAGTGCAGATCAACCCGACCCGCGTCGCCATGATCGGCACCGACGCCAAGCCCTGCCGCTGTACCAGCCTGGGGGGCGAGATCGGCAAGCAGGTCGCCTGCGGCATCTACGAGAACCGCTCCAGCCCCTGCCGTGAATTCGAAGCATCCTGGGAGCACGGCGTGCACAACCCCAGCTGCGACGACGCCCGTGCGGCCTACGGCCTGCCCCCCCTGACACCGCCTGGCGCCAACGAGCCGCATTGGCCGGACGACGGCGCCGAGGTTGCCTGAGGCGCAAGTAAAAACGGTGAAGCGGTCACATTCTGGCGATTGGCCATGACCGCTTGTCGGATGGATCCATTCCCGACTGCGCTGCAAGCCGCGTAGTTCGTACTGCCTCGAAATAGTATTAACACCATTTGACCGCCCCGAGCGGCGTGCTGTCCGTGCTTGAGCGGCTACACATTTCCACAAAGGAACTTGTAGCCAGGGTCAGGCGTTTCGGCCGACATGTGTCGCGCTTCTGCATCACCGCGATACACGTATTCAAGGACTGAATGACCTGATCCACGAAGGAGCTCTCCGTGGACAGAAGTGTCGCCGCCCGTTTGCCTGCTCGTCTCTCGCAATTGTCCCTGGCTGTCAGCCTGGTTGTCGGGGGCATGGCCCTTTCCCTCACCAGTGAACAGGCGCTGGCCGCCTGTAGTGCGGCGGGGTCCATTATCACCTGCAATGGCGCGGCCAACCCGCTGGCGCCGAGCTACACCAACGGCGCCAGTGGCCTCACGGTCACCGTCAACCCAGGCGCCAGCCTGGGGACGCTGCTGGGCGTGGGCGGCACCTCGTTGTCGCTGGCCGGCAACAACAACACCTTGAACAACTCCGGCACCATCGACCCGACCTTGCTGGGGTTGCTGAGCATTCAGTCCAGTGGCTTGCTGATCGGCAACACCGGCACCGGCAGCACCCTCACCATCAACAACAACGCCTCGGGCGTGATCAAGGGCACGGGTGCCTTGCTTGGCGCGAGCCTGCTGAACCTCACGGGCATGGCGCTGGATGCGCGCAACGGTGCAGGTGGCGTCACCACCATAACCAACGCCGGCACCATCGGCTCCTCGGCGCTGCTCGGCCTGACCCTGCTGAGCGAGGACACCCCGGTGATCGCCGTGACCGGCGGCGGCACGGTGAACTTCACCAACACCGGCACCATCCTCGGCCGGGCAGCCTTCGAGGCCTCTGCGGCAGGCAACACCTTCACCAACGCCGGCACCCTCACCGGCAGCCTGTCGATGGGCGCCAACAGCACCAACCGTTTCAACGCCATCACCGGTTCCGGTGTCGGCGCGGGGTTGGGCGTCGGCGTGGCCCTGCTGGTCACCAGCAACCCCAACCTCGCCTACGCGGCGGCGGGCAAGATCGACGGTGGCGCCGGCGGTACCAACACCCTGGCTCTGCAGAACGCCCTCGGCGGCGGCAGCGGCACCAGTGGCAGCGGCACCATTAACGCCAGCAACTACATCAACTTCAGCCGGCTGATCGTCGACAGCGGCACCTGGAGCCTGCTCGGCCAGGTGCTCAACGGCACCACCCAGACCACCCTCAACGGCGGCCTGGTCAACTTCGACAACTCCAACGCCTTCGGCAGCGGCGCCATTACCGCCAACGGCGGCGGCCTGGCAGGCACCATTGGCGGGCTGAGCCTGAGCAACGCGCTGACCTTGAACGCCGGCCTGAACGTCGGCGGCGCCACCGACATGGCCCTCAACGGGTTGGTCAGTGGTGTTGGCGGGCTGACCAAGACCGGCGCCGGCCTGCTCACCCTTGGCGGCACCAACACTTACAGCGGCGGCACCACCCTGGCCGCCGGCGGCCTCAACCTGACCAGCGCTGCGGCGCTTGGCACCGGCGGGCTGACCGTCAACGGCGCCGGCAGCCTGCAAGGCAGTGTGCCGCTGGTGCTGAACAACGCCGTGGCACTCAACGCCGCCCTCAGCCTGCCTGGCAGCAATGCCCTGACCCTGGGCGGTGTGCTCAGCGGTACCGGCTCACTGGTCAAGAGCGGTAGCGGCAACCTGACCCTCAACGGCGTCAACACCTTCAGCGGCGGCACCACCCTGGCCACCGGCACCCTCACCCTGGGCAACAGCAACGCTCTGGGCACGGGAGCCCTGGGCCTCACCGGCAACGCCAGCCTGGACACCACGGCGGCGATGTCCTTGGGCAACACCATCAACCTGGGCAGCAGTGCCCTCACCTTGACGGGCAACAACGCACTCACCCTCGGCGGCGTGATCGGCGGCACCGGCAGCCTGGTCAAGAACGGCACAGCCGGCCTCACCCTCAACGGCGTCAACACCTACAGCGGCGGTACCAGCCTGGCCGCAGGCACGCTCACCCTGGGCAACAGCGCCGCGCTGGGCACGGGTGCCCTGGCCCTGACCGGCAACGCCAGCCTCGATGCCAGCACTGCAGTCAGCCTGGGCAATGCGATCAACCTGGGGGCCAACACCCTCAACCTGCTGGGCACCAGCGCCACCACCCTGGGCGGCGTGATCAGCGGCACCGGCGCGCTGGTCAAGAACGGTGTCAGCGACCTGGCCCTGAACGGCAACAACACCTTCAGCGGCGGCCTGACGCTGAACAACGGCAAGCTTACCGTCGGCCACAGCAATGCCCTGGGCGGCGGCGCACTGACCCTGGGCGGCAATGCCAGCCTCGATGCCAGCACCGCAGTCAGCCTGGGCAATGCCGTCAACCTCGGCGCCAACACCCTCAGCCTGCTGGGCACCAGCGCCACCACCCTCGGCGGGGTGATCAGCGGCACCGGCGCACTGGTGAAGAACGGCAGCGCCGGGCTGACCCTCAGCGGCAACAACACCTTCAGCGGTGGCACCACACTCAACGCCGGGCAACTGATCCTGGGCCACAACAACGCCCTGGGTACTGGCGCGCTGACCCTTGGCGGCAATGCCGGGCTCGACGCCAGCACTGCGGTCAACCTGGGCAACGCCATCAACCTGGGGAGCAACACCCTGACCCTGGCAGGGAGCAACGCCACCACCCTGGGCGGGGTGGTCAGCGGAACCGGCGCCCTGGTCAAGAACGGCAGCAGCAACCTCACCATGGCCGGTGCCAACACCTTCAGCGGTGGCCTGACCCTCAACGCCGGCACCCTGACCCTGGCCGATGCCGCCGCGCTCGGTACCGGGGGCTTGACCGTCGGTGGCGCCGCCACGCTGAGCAATACCGTGGCCATGGCCCTGAACAACGCCGTCAGCCTGGGCGGCAACCTGACCGTGGCCGGCGCCAATAACCTGAACCTGGCCGGCAACATCAGTGGCGCCGGCGGGTTGATCAAGAACGGCGCAGGCAGCCTGACCCTCAGTGGCAACAACTCCCAGAGCGGCACCACCACGCTCAACGCCGGCACCCTGGTGCTCGGCAGCAACACCGCGCTCGGCACCGGCACGCTCAACGCCGCCGCCAACACCACCCTGGACAGCAGCGTGGCCGGGCTGAGCCTGGCCAACAACCTCAACCTGGCGGGCAACCTCAACCTGGCCGGCAGCAACGACCTCACGCTTGGCGGTGTGGTTGCCGGCGTCGGCGGCCTGACCAAGAACGGCGCCAGCACCCTGACCCTCAACGGTGCCAACACCTACGTCGGCGCCACCAACCTCAACGCCGGGCGCATCGTGGTTGGCAGCAACACCGCGCTGGGCAGCGGCGCGCTCAATGCCGCCGCCGGCACCCAGCTGGATGCCAGCACTGCCGTCATCCTTGGCAACGCCGTCAACCTGGCCGGTGCCCTGACCATCGGCGGCAGCGCCAACCTCGGCCTCGGCGGCCTGATCAGCGGTGCCGGCAGCTTGATCAAGAACGGCAGCGCGACCCTGACCCTGTCCGGCCCCAATGCCTACCTGGGCGGCACCACCCTCAACGCTGGTGGCCTGGTGCTCGGCAACGGTACTTCGCTGGGCGTGGGCAAGCTCACCGTCGCCGGCAACGCCAGCCTCGACAACAGCGATACCATCAGCGTCGGCAATGCCATCACCCTCGACGCCGACCTCACCCTTGGCGGCAGCAACAACCTGGTCCTCGGCGGTTTGATCGATGGCACCGGCCAGTTGATCAAGAACGGCGCTGCCACCGTCACCCTCAACGGCCTGAACACCTACAGCGGCGGCACCGTGCTCAACGCGGGTGGCCTGGTGCTGGGCAGTGGCAGCGCCATCGGCAGCGGCGCCCTGACCGTGGGCGGCGCGGCCTCCCTGGACAACAGCACCGCCATCAGCCTGGGCAACAATGTCGCGCTCAACGCCAACCTCACCCTGGGCGGCAGCAACGCCCTGACCCTCGGCGGCGTGCTCAGCGGGGCAGGGCAGCTGATCAAGAACGGCCTTGCCACCCTGACCCTCAATGGCGTCAACACCTACACCGGTGGCACCACCCTCAATGCCGGTGGCGTGGTCATCGGCAACGGCAACGCCCTGGGCAGTGGCGCCTTGAACGTGACCGGTGCCGCCAGCCTCGATAACAGCGCCGTGCTCAACCTCGCCAATAACATCGGCCTGGGTGCCAACCTGACCCTGGGCGGCAGCAACGACCTCACCCTGAGCGGGGTGATCAGTGGCACGGGCGGCCTGATCAAGAACGGCCTTTCCGACCTGACACTGGCCGGCAACAACACCTTCAGCGGCGCCATCGACCTGCTCGGCGGCAGCCTCACCATCGTCGGCACTGGCGCCCTGGGCAATGCCTCGGCGCTCAATGTTGGCGCCGGTGCCAGCCTCAACCTCGGCAACAGTGCCACCGTCGGCGGCCTGAGCGGCGCCGGCACGGTGAACGTGGCGGGTGGCGGCAACCTGAGCGTGGGCGGTAACAACCTCAACAACATCTTCAGCGGCGTGCTGGCTGGTGCGGGCGGGCTGGTGAAGAACGGCAGCGGCAGCCTGGAGCTGTCCGGCGTCAACGTGCTGGCGGGCAACACCACGGTCAATGGCGGCCTGCTCAACGTCAGCGGTGCCTTGGCCAGCGCCAACGTGCAGGTCAACAGCGGTGCCAGCCTGGGCGGCACCGGCAGCCTGCTGGGCGCCGTGGACATCGCCAATGGCGCGCACCTGCTGGCCAACAGCGGCGCCACTCTCACGACCGGTGCACTCACCCTGCACAGCGGCTCGATCCTCGATTTCGGCTTGGCCGGGCCGTCCACCGGCGGCACTGCGCTGGTCAGCGTCAATGGCAACCTGACCCTCGACGGCACCCTCAATGTCAGCGACCTCGGTGGCTTCGGCGTGGGTCTCTATCGCCTGTTCGACTACACCGGGGCGCTGGTGGACAACGGCGTGGTGTTCGGCGCCATACCCGGCAGCGTGTTGCCGGGCGACCTGCAGGTGCAGACCAGCGTCGGCAGCCAGGTCAACCTGCTGGTTGGTGGCGCGGCCGGCGGCGTGCAGTTCTGGGATGGCAGCCAGACCGTCGCCAACGGCTCGGTCGATGGCGGTACAGGCACCTGGAGTGCCGGCGGCAGCAACTGGACCAACGTCAACGGCACGCTCAACAGCGCCTGGGGCGGTGACTTCGCCATCTTCCAGGGTACGGCGGGCGATGTGACCCTGGTCGGCACCCAGGCAGCCACCGGCCTGCAGTTCGTCACCAACGGCTACCGCCTGATCGGCGCCGGTGGCCTGAACCTGGTCAACGGCAGCAACGGCGCTTTCGCTGTGCGTGTCGACCCAGGCGTCACCGCCACGCTCAACGTTGGCCTGTCCGGCAGCGGCCAGCTGGCCAAACTCGACAGCGGCACCCTGGTGCTCAACGGTGCCAACAGCTACACCGGCGGCACCCTGCTCAACGGCGGGTCGCTGGTCGTCGGCAGCAACACCGCCCTGGGCACCGGCTCGGTCAGCACCGCAGCGGGCACCAGCCTGGACAGCAACACCGCCGTCACCCTCGGCAACGCCTTCACCCTGAACGGCGCGCTGACCGTGGCCGGCAGCGCCGACCTTGGCCTGGCCGGTATCGTCTCGGGCAATGGCAGCCTGAACAAGATCGGTGGCGCCAACCTCACCCTGGGCAACGCCAACACCTACAGCGGCGGCACCACGCTAGGCGCCGGCACCCTGACCCTGGGCAACGCCCAGGCACTGGGCACAGGTGGCCTCACGGTCAACGGGGCTTCCAGCCTGACCAGCACGGGCGATTTCAGCCTGGCCAACAGCGTCGCCCTGAACGCCAACCTCTCCCTGCCGGGCAGCAACAACCTGACCCTCAACGGCGTCGTGAGCGGCACCGGCGGGCTGATCAAATCTGGCAGCGGCGTGCTCACCCTCAACGGCAGCAACAGCTACCAGGGCATCACCAGCCTCAACGGCGGCACGCTTGTCGTGGGCAGCAACACCGCGTTGGGTACTGGTGCGTTGAATGCCGCAGGTGGCACGACCTTGAGCAGCAACGCCAACGTGACTCTGGCCAACCAGATCAACCTGGCTGGCGCCCTGACCATTGCCGGTGCCCAGAACCTGACGTTGGGCGGCAATATCAACGGTGTCGGCGGCTTGACCAAGACCGGCAGCGGCACCCTGACCCTGAACGGGACCAACGGCATCCTGGGCAACACCAACCTCAATGCCGGCACCCTGGTGCTCGGTAACGCCAGCGCCCTCGGCCTGGGCCAGCTCAATGCTGCCGCCGGCACCACGCTCGACAGCAGCACGGCGCTGAACATCGGCAACACCGTCAACCTCGGTGGCAACCTGACCATCGCCGGTAGCAACGACCTGGGCCTGGGCGGCCTTGTCACCGGTGCCGGCAGCCTGACCAAGAACGGTGCCAGCAACCTGACCCTCAGTGGCGCCAACACCTTCACCGGCGGTGTGACCCTCAACGCCGGCACCCTGACCCTGGGCAACAACCAGGCGCTGGGCACCGGTACCCTCACCGTCGGCGCCGCCGCCAACCTGGCCACCCTCGGCGCGCTGACCGTGGCCAACCAGGTGTTGCTCAACGGCAACCTGAGCCTGACCGGCAACAATGACCTGGCGCTGAACGGCGTGATCAGCGGCAGCGGTGGCCTGAGCAAGACCGGCACCGGCAACCTGACCCTCGGCGCCGCCAACACCTACCAGGGGACCACCACCCTCGGGGCCGGTACCCTGACCCTGGGCAATAACACTGCGCTGGGCTCGGGCAACCTGGCGGTGACCGGCAACAGCACACTGGCCAGCAGCGGGGTGCTGCAGGTGGCCAACGCCATCGGCCTTGGCAGCGGTACCACCCTTGGCGTCAGCAATACCCAGGCGCTGACCCTCAACGGCGTCATCAGTGGCGATGGCGGCCTGAACAAGCTGGGCAGCGGCCAACTGATCCTCAACGGCAACAACACCTACACCGGCGGTACCGCGCTGCAAGCCGGCAGCCTGCTGCTGGGCAATGCCGGCGCCCTGGGCAGCGGCGCGCTGAACGTGACCGGCGCCGCTACCCTCGATACCAGCCTGGCGCTGGCGCTGGGCAACGCCATCAACCTGGCTGGCGGCAACCTCACCCTCGGCGGCGGCCAGGCGCTGACCCTCAACGGCGTGGTTGCGGGCAACAACAGCCTGATCAAGAACGGCGCCGCCAGCCTGACCCTCAACGGCAACAACACCTACAGCGGCGGCACCACGCTCAACGGCGGTACCCTGGTGGTGGGCAGCAATACCGCCCTGGGCACTGGCGCCCTGAGCACCGGCGCCAATACCAGCCTTGATGCCAGCGGCGCGGGCGTTACCCTCGGTAACGCTGTGCACCTGGGCGGGCTGCTCAATGTGCTGGGCAGCGCCGACCTAACCCTCAACGGCGTGCTCGATGGCGTTGGTAGCTTGAACAAGTTGGGCGCCGATACCCTGACCCTCAATGGCGCCAACAACTACCTGGGTGGCACCACCCTGAACGCCGGCCAACTGGTGGTCGGCAACGACAATGCGCTGGGGCAGGGCGCCCTGACCGTCGCCGGGGCCTCGATCCTGAGCGCCGGCAGCAACGTCAGCCTGGCCAACAACGTCACCCTCAACGCCGGCCTGACTGTCGCTGGCGCCAACGACCTGACCCTCAACGGCGTGATCAACGGTACCGCCGGGCTGACCAAGAACGGCAGCGGCAACCTGACCCTCAACGGCAACAACGGTTACCAGGGCGGCACCCAGCTCAATGCCGGGCGCCTGACCCTGGGCAGCAGTGGCGCATTGGGCACCGGCACCCTTTCGGTCAGCGCCGATGCCGCCCTGGCCAACACCGCGCCCATGGCCCTGGGCAACACCATCGCCCTGAGCAACAACGCCAACCTGACCTTCGCCGTCGACAACGCGCTGATCCTCAGCGGTGACCTCAGTGGTACCGGCAACCTGATCAAGACCGGCGTCGACGACCTCACTCTGGTCGGCACCAAGACCTTCACCGGCGACGTCGATATCCAGGCCGGCTCCCTTACCACCCTGGGCAGCGGCGTGCTGGCCAACGTCGATAACCTCAATGTCGGCGCCAGCGGCCAGCTCAACCTCAATGGCAACGCCAGCCTCGGCAGCCTGACCGGCAGCGGTCAGGTCGATGTCGGTATCGGCAGCGTCCTGAGCCTGGGCAGCAACAACCTAAGCAACACCTTCGCCGGCAGCCTCAACGGCCTCGGCGGCCTGACCAAGGTCGGGACCGGCACCCTGACCCTGACCGGCATCAGCAACCTCGCCGACAACACCAACGTCAATGGCGGCACCCTGAAGGTCGATGGCACCCTGGGCAGCAACCTGCTGACCGTCGCCAGCGGCGCCACCCTCACCGGCAGCGGCAGCGCCAACGCCACGGTCATCATCAGCAATGGCGGGCATCTGGCCGGCACGAGCGGCAGCACCCTGGGCCTGGGTTCGCTGGTGCTGAACAGCGGTTCGATCGTCGATGCCGGGCTTGGCTCGCCCGCCACCGGTGGTACCGCACTGTTCAACGTCGGCGGCAACCTGACCCTCGACGGCACCCTCAACGTCAGCAATATCGGTGGTTTCGGCAACGGCGTGTACCGGATCTTCGACTACGCAGGCTTGCTCACCGACAACGGCCTGGACTTCGGCAACCTGCCCTTTGGCTTCGGTCTCGGCGACCTGACCCTGCAGACCAGCCAGGCCAACCAGATCAACCTGCTGGTCAATGCCAATGGCCAGAACATCCTGTTCTGGGACGGCAGCAACACCACCGCCGACGGCCAGGTAAACGGCGGCACCGGCACCTGGAACGCCGGCAGCAGCAACTGGACCGACCTCAACGGCACCACCAACAGCGCCTGGAACGGCAGCTTCGCGGTGTTCCAGGGCACTGCCGGCGATGTCACCGTGGTTGGCCCACAAGCCATCAATGGCATGCAGTTCGTCAGCAACGGCTACCACCTGCTGGGCGGTGCCGGCGGCGTGCTCAATCTGGTCAACGGCAGTAGCGGCGACACCAGCGTGCGCGTCGACCCAGGCGCCATCGCGACCCTCGACGTGGCCCTGGCCGGCAGCGGCAAGCTGAACAAGCTCGACACCGGCACCCTGGTGCTCAATGGCAGCAACAGCTACAGCGGCGGCACCACCCTCAGCGGTGGCACGCTGATCGTCGGCAGCAACAGTGCCCTGGGCAGCGGCGTGCTGAGCACCACGGCGGGTACCACCCTGGACAGCAACAAGACCGTGGCACTGGGCAACGCCATCAGCCTGACCGGGCCGTTGAACATCGCCGGCAGCAACGACCTGGCGCTCAATGGCGACATCAGCGGCAGCGGCGGCCTGGTCAAGGCCGGCAACGCCAGCCTGCTGCTGGCCGGCAACAACACCTACAGCGGCAACACTGCGCTCAACGCCGGTACCTTGATCGTCGGTTCCAACACGGCGCTGGGCAGCGGCGCGCTCAATGCGGCTGCCGGCACCAGCCTGCAGAGCAGCCAGGCCGTGACCCTGGCCAACAACGTCAACCTGGCCGGCCTGTTCAACGTGCTGGGCAGCAACGACCTGACCCTCGGCGGCACCCTGGCGGGTACCGGGAGCCTGGTCAAGAGCGGTGCCTCGGCGTTGACGCTCAGTGGCGCCAATACCTACAGCGGTGGTACCGAGCTGCAGGCGGGCACGCTGGTGGTCGGCAACAACGCAGCGCTCGGCAGTGGTGGCCTGAGCGTCACCGGCAACGCCAACCTCGACAGCAGCAGCGCGGTCACCCTGGGCAACCCGGTCGCGGTCAGCGGCACCTTGAACGTGCTGGGCAGCAACGACCTGCAACTGGCCGGCGTGCTCAGCGGCAACGGCACCCTCAACAAGACCGGCCTGGCCGACCTGACCCTGTCGGGCAACAACACCTTCGGCGGCATCATCAACCTGCTCGCCGGCAGCCTCAGCACCCTCGGCACCACGGCCCTGGGCAGCCAGAGCGAGCTCAATGTCAGCAGCGGCGCCACCCTCAACCTGGACGGCAACACCACCCTGGGCGACATCGGTGGCAGCGGCGCCATCCAGATCGCCGCGGGCAACAGCCTGGGCGTGCAGGGCGGCGTATTCGCCGGTGACATCAGCGGTACCGGCACCCTGAACAAGATGGGCATCGATACCCTGACCCTCAGCGCCAGCAACAGCCACAGCGGCACCACCAACGTTCAGGCCGGTGGCCTGGTGGTCAACGGCAGCCTGGCCAGCAACACGGTCAACGTTGCCAGCGGCGCCACCCTGGGCGGCAGCGGCAGCATTGGCGGAACGGTGTCGGTGGCCAACGGCGGTACCCTCAGCGCCGCCAGCGGCAGCACCCTGAACGTCGGCAACCTGGTGCTCGGCAACAGCGCCAACTTCAACGCCGCCCTCGGTGCGCCGGTCGGCAGCACCCCGCTGGTCAACGTGGCCAACAACCTGACCCTCGGCGGCACGCTCAACATCACCGACATCGGTGGCTTCGGCGCCGGGGTGTACCGCCTGTTCGCCTACGGCGGCAGCCTGGTCAACAACGGCATGGCCATCGGCAGCACGCCGGTGCCGGCCAGCGACCTGACCGTGCAAACCGCCATCGCCAACCAGGTCAACCTGGTGGTTGGTGGGGCCAGCAACGTGCTGTTCTGGGATGGCAGTCAGTCCGTCCCCAACGGCGTGATCGACGGTGGCAGCGGCACCTGGGATGCCACCAACACCAACTGGACCGACGCCAACGGCGTGCTCAACGGCACATGGAACGACACCTTCGCGGTGTTCCAGGGCACCCCAGGCACCGTCACCGTCAACGGCAGCCAGACCATCGGCGGCATGCAGTTCGTCAGCAACGGCTATGTACTCAATGCCGGCGCCGCCGGTGAGCTGCTCACCACCGGCACTACCAACCTGCGGGTTGATAACGGCGCAACGGCTACCCTCAACGTCGCCCTCAATGGCACCGGCAGCATCGCCAAGTACGACACCGGCACCCTGGTGCTCAACGCCGCCAACGGCTACAGCGGCGGCACCGCGCTCAACGGCGGCACCCTGGTGGTGGGCAACAACAGCGCCCTGGGCAGCGGCGTGCTGACCGCCGCCGCCGGCACCACGCTGGACAGCAACACCGCCGTCACCCTGGCCAACAACGCCGTGCTCAACGGCGCCCTGGCCATTGCCGGCAGCAACGCCCTGGAACTGGCCGGCAACCTCAGTGGCGCGGGCGGCCTGATCAAGAACGGCAGCGCCCAGCTCACCCTCAGTGGCAGCAACAGCTACACCGGCGGCACCCTGATCAACGCCGGTAGCCTGGTGGGCGACAGTGACAGCCTCAAGGGCGCCATCGTCAACAACGCTGCACTGACCTTCGAGCAGAACGCCAACGGCAGCTACACCGGCAACCTCACCGGCAGCGGTACCCTGACCAAGGCCGGCACCGGCGAGCTGCTGCTCACCGGCAACAACGGCCTCACCGGCGCCACCAACGTCAACGCCGGGCGCCTGGTGGTCAACGGCCGCCTCGACAGCGCCACGGTCACGGTCGCCACCGGCGCTAGCCTGAGCGGCAGCGGCACCCTGGCCGGTGCGGTGCAGATCCAGAACGGCGCCACCCTCGCCGCAGGCCCTGGCAGCACGCCGTTGTCGGTGGGCAGCCTGAGCCTGGCTTCGGGCAGCGCGCTGGACTTGAGCCTCGGCGCGCCGAATGCTGCCACCACGGTGGTGCAGGTGGCCGGCAACCTGACTGTCGACGGCACCCTCAACATCACCGACGCCGGCGGCTTCGGCCCAGGGGTGTACCGCCTGTTCAGCTATGGCGGTTCACTGACCGACAACGGCCTGGTGTTCGGCGCCATCCCCGGCAGCGTGGTGCTGGGCGACCTGAGCCTGCAGACCGCCATCGCCAACCAGCTCAACCTGGTGGTGCAGGGCGCCGCCGGTTCGCTGCAGTTCTGGAACGGCAGCCAGACCACCCCCAACGGCAGCATCGGTGGCGGCAGCGGTACCTGGAACTCGGCCACCAACTGGACCAACTCCACCGGCACCACCAGCAGCGGCTGGGGCGCGCAGTTCGCTGTGTTCGGCGGCCAGGCCGGCACCGTGACCGTGGCCGGCAACCAGGCCTTTACCGGCATGCAGTTCCTCACCAATGGCTATCAAGTGGTGGCCGGCAACAATGGCAGCCTGACCGCCACCAACGGCGCCGGCGGCACCCTTGCGGCGGTGCGTGTGGATGCCGGCGCAACGGCGTTGATCAGCGCGCCGCTGGTGGGTACCGGCGGTATCCAGAAACTCGACTCGGGCACTCTGGTACTGGCCGGCGCCAACACCTATACCGGCGGCACCACGGTCAGCGGCGGCACCCTGATGGGCAATACCCGCAGCCTGCAAGGCAACATCCTCAACAACGCCAGCCTGGTGTTCGCCCAGGGTACCAATGGCACCTTCAACGGCAGTCTGACCGGTACCGGCACCACCACCAAGACCGGCGCCGGCACCTTGCTGCTGACCGGCAACCAGGCCTTCAGCGGCGCCTTCAACGTCAACCAGGGCGTGCTTGAGGTGGGCAACGCCGCCAACCCCGGCGCCAGCCTCGCGGCGCAGGTCACCGTGGCCAATGGCGCCGCGCTGACCGGCACCGGCACGGTCGCCAGCCTGGTCAACCAGGGCACGGTGATGCCGGGCAAGGGCGGTGAGCTCAATGTCACCGGCAACTTCACCAACGCCGCCAGCGGCAGCCTGCTCGTCGATGTCAGCGGCAACCCGACCAGCTACCTCGACGTCGGCGGCACCGCCAACCTCGGCGGCAGCCTGCAGGTGGTCAACCTGGCCGGCTTCAGTGGCAGTGGCCATTACACCGTGGTCACTGCCGCGGGCGGGGTCACCGGGAAATTCGCCAACACCAACCTGAGCAACTCGGCCTTCCTCAACAGCGCCGTGGCCTATGGCGCCAACCAGGTGACCCTGTCGCTGAGCCGCAACGGTACCGGCTTTGCCGGGGTCGCGCTCAGCGGCAACCAGCGTGGCGTGGCCACCGCTCTCAGCGGCCCAGGCGCGCCAGCCGAATTGACCGGCAATATCCTGCCAATGAGCGCGGCGCAGGCCCGGGCGGCGTTCGACAGCCTGTCCGGCGAGATTCACGCCAGCACGGCCAGCGTGCTGATCGAGGACTCGCGCTACGTTCGCGAAGCGGTCAACGACCGCCTGCGCCAGGCCGACTGCAGCCGCCAGGACGACCCACGCCGCACCCTGGCCCCCAGCGCCAACCAGCAGCTCACCAGCGAAGGTTGCCAGGGCCAGGCCGTCGGCTGGATCCGCGCCCTCGGCGGTTGGGGCGACTTCGATGGCAGCAGCAGCCACGCCAGTGTCGATCGCGAGCTGCAGGGCTTCATGCTCGGCGTCGACCGGGCGCTGGACGAGCAGTGGAAGGTCGGCATCGCCGCTGGCTACACCAACTCCAGCATCGATGCGCACCAGCGCCGTTCGGATGCTTCGGTCGACAGCTACCACCTGAGCACTTACCTGGGCTACCAGTTGGACGCCTTCGCCGCCCGCCTTGGTGTGGCTTATAGCTGGCACGACATCGACACCAAGCGTGACGTCGAGGTGGGTGCCTACAACGACCGCCTCAAGGCCAAGTACAAGGCACGCAGCGCCCAGGTGTTCGGCGAAGTGGGCTACGCCATCGACGCTGGCGGCATTGCCCTGGAGCCGTTCGCCGGGCTGGCCTACGTCAAGTACGACAGCGACACCGCCCATGAGAAGGGCGGGGCAGGGCGGCTGGAGGGCAGCGTCGATCAGGACGTGACCTATTCCACCCTGGGCCTGCGCGCCGGCAAGCGTATCGAGCTGGCCAACGGCACTGCCATCACCCCGCGCGCGTCGTTGGGCTGGCGGCATGCCTTCGGCGACACCAAGCCCGACGCCGACCTGCGCTTTATCGAAGGCGGGGCAGGCTTCAGTGCCTCGGGCGTGCCGATTGCCAAGGACGCGGCAGTGGTCGAGGCCGGGCTGGACCTGGCGGTGGGCGAGAGTGGCAAGCTGGGCATCGGGTATTCCGGGCAGCTGTCCAATGATGCCCGCGACCATGGGGTGACGGTGAGCTTTAGCATGGGGTTCTGAGGGTTATGGCCGGGGCCACTTTGCGGCCCTTTCGCAAGGCGAGCGGCGGTGAGACAACAGGCATGACTGGCCGAAACAGATGTGGGAGAGCTATTGCCAAATCCTGCTTTCCAGGGGCGATGGTGTGACGCCCACTAGCCTGTCTTGAGACCGCAGGAGGGCCACCAGGTGCATGACGGTAGCCTTGCAGCGCTCTGAAGATCGAGCGCCGCCCGCGCGGCGCATCGCGGGACAAGCCCGCTCCCACATTTTGTTTCGGGCCAGTCTCTCCTGTGCCATCACCTGGTCCGCCTTGTTTGCACGACGCGCCATCGCGGTGGGCGCCGTTTGTTTTCCAGGGTGCCAGGCCAGGCCACTGTCGCTAGACTGTCATCTCCCACCACCGGACAGGAGTCCCGGCGTGCCCGACCCCCGCAGTTTCCCCAGCGACCTGAGCCTGCAAAGCCCACGCCTGCAGCTGCGCCCCATGCGCCATGGCGATGCGCAGCAATGGCTGACCATCATGGCCGACCCCGAAGTGATGCGTTACTGGTACCACGCCCCATGGCAGACCCTGGCCGAGGCCGAGAGCGCCCTGGCCGCCGACCGTGAAGCCTATGCCGCCGGCCAGTTGCTCAAACTGGGCATGTACCGCCGCGACAACGACGAGCTGATCGGTATGGTCCAGCTGTTCAACCTCGAAGAGGGCTCGCGCCGGGGCGAGATCGGCTACTGCCTGGCCAAGTCCGTCCAGGGCCGCGGCTACATGGACGAAGCCCTGACCTGCTTCATCGACTACCTGGCCCACACCCTGCACCTGCGCCGCCTGGAGGCGGAAATCGACCCGCGCAACCAGGGTTCGGCGCGTACCCTGGAGCGCCAGGGCTTCGTGCTCGAAGGCACGCTGCGCGCGCGCTGGTGCGTGGCCGGCGAGCTGTCCGATTCAGGGCTTTACGGTTTGCTGCTCGAGCCGCCTGTTGCCTGACGTTCGGCAGCGCCTTTGGATAATGGATGGAGCCTGCGGTTGCCTGCTTTCTATGTGAGTTTCACGCTTGTACTGTTCCTGCTGAGCCTGTGTTTCGACGGCCTGTTGATGGGCGTCGATGGGCATATGCCGGCCTTGCAGATATTGATCATGGGCCCCTGGGGCATCGCCTTCGGGCTCTACCAGTGGTTTGCCAACCCGCTGCTGGGGCTGGCGATACTCGCCCGTCGGCGCTTTCGCCGGGTGGCGCTGGGCGCTGGGGTGATCGCCCTGGGCCTGGCGCTCAGTTGCCTGGGCATCGAGCGGCTGCCGGACAACCGTAGCTACGACTTCCTGCCACTGTCTGGCTTTGGCACCGGGTACTACCTCTGGGCCCTGGCGATTCTGCTGTTCTGCCTGGGGCAGGGGTGGTGGTGCCGCAAGGCAAGTTCGGCGCAAGGCATGCCGGCTTGGCGCTGGTTCGATGGGCTACTGATCGCGGTGCTGGTGGCGACGATCGTTGTAGCGACCAACATGCCGAGCCTGGGCGTACGGATCAGCCCATCGGCCGAGGTGATGGAACCTGCACCGGGTTTGGAATGACAGCGAGGGCTGGGTTAAGGTCGCACTTCGTCCCGCTGCTACCAGGTGCCTTACTTGCCCGCCTTCTACCTGACCACAAGCTTGGCCCTGTACCTGCTGAGCCTGGCATTCGACGGTGCCTTGACCGGTGCCGGGCGGCATTTGCCGGCGCTGCAGATGCTGCTGTATGGGCCGTGGGGCATCCCGTTCGGGCTGTACCAGTGGTTTGCCAACCCTTTGTTGGCCTTGGCGGTACTTGCCCATCGCCGGTTCCGGCGGCTGGCGCTGGCGTGCGGCCTGCTGGCGCTGTACCTGGCGGCCAGCAGCTTCGCGGTCGAACGGCTGCCGGATAACCAGAGCTATGCCTTCCACGACCTCAGCGGTTTTGGCGCTGGGTTCTACCTGTGGTTGATGGCCATCCTGGTATTTACCCTGGGGCAGGCGTGGTGGTGCTGGAAGGCGAAATCTGCAGCCCACGTGCCGGGCTGGCGCTGGCTGGATGTGGCATTGCTGGCGGCGCTTGGGGCAACGTTCTGCTACGCCACGCAGATGCCTGAGCTGCAATTCGAACCGCACAAGGTGATCATGCCGCCCGAGCAACCGCAGGCCTTTTGAAACCCTCGCGGGGCAAGCCCGCTTCCACAGACTTGCACAAGCATCGTGGGAGCGGGCTTGCCCCGCGATTCAAC
>NZ_JBMOWQ010000165.1:0-15205 GCF_049310485.1 Pseudomonas sp. GZD-209 | reverse complement strand
GGGACGCGTTGGGGGAGAGGCCCCGGTCCGAAGGGGGAGAAAAGGGGGGGGGGGGGTTTTCTCCCCCCGCGATTCAACGCACCGTCCCCCACTGCACCACCAGCATCCCCACCACGATCATCCCCACCCCCGCCAGGCGCAGCAGGTTGACTGGCCGTTCCGGCAACCCCATCAGGCCGAACTGGTCGATCAACAGCGACGACAGCACTTGCCCGGCCACCACGCAGACGATGAACCCGGCAGCGCCAAGGCGTGGTGTCAGCACCAGCGCCGCAGTGATGTAGAGCACCCCGGCAACCCCACCGAACCACGCCCACCACGGGGCCTGGGCGAGGTTGTGCAACTGCGGCAGCGGCGCACGCATCAGCAGCAGAGCGGGTACCAGCATCAGCAGGCTGACCAGCAACGACACCCCCGCCGCCCATAACGGATGCCCCAGCAAGCGCCCAAGGGCGGCGTTGCTGCCTGCCTGGAAGGGCACGGCGGCGCCGGCGAGCAGGGCGATCAGCAAGGGCAGGGCGGCAAAAAGGCTGTTGGGCATGGTGTCTACTCCTGTGCGAAACACTGGTATCAGTCTGTGATATGCACTTGAATGATGGAAATTCGAATTCTGTAAAGGCTGTATTCGCCACATGGATGATTTGCGCCGCATCGACCTCAACCTGTTGCTCACCCTGCATGCCTTGCTCAGCGAGCGGCATGTCTCGCGGGCGGCTCTGCGCCTGCACCGCAGCCAACCGGCGGTAAGCCACGCGCTGGCCCAGCTACGTGAGATTTTCGCCGACCCGTTGCTGGTTCGCCGGGGCGGCGGGTTACAACTGAGCGCCCGTGCCGAAGCCCTGCGCGAGCCTTTGCAACAGGCGCTGCAACAGCTCGATGGCCTGCTCGGCAGCCCCGGCTTCGAGCCGGGCCGGGCGCGCCGCACCTTCCGCCTGGCGATGTCGGACTACGGCGCGCGGGTGGTGCTGCCGGCGTTGATGCGGCTGTTGCGCGAGCAGGCGCCGGGCATCGACCTGGTGGTGTCTCAGGGCAGCCGCGAGGCGATGCTCGGGCAACTGATCGATGGCGAGACCGACCTGGCGCTGGGTGTTTTCCCCGAGTTGCCTGCCGAGGTTTGCGAGCAAGTGCTGTTCGAGGAGTCGTTCGTCTGCCTGGCCGACCGTGGCACGCTACCGCCGCGCGGCGGGCTGGACTTTGCCCAGTGGCTGGCCCGCCCCCATGTGCTGGTGGCGGTGCGCCCGGGGATCGACAACGAAATCGACCTGGCCCTTGGCGTGCTCGGTGCGCGTCGCCGCATCGCCCTCAGCCTGCCGCACTGGGGGGCCGCCCAGGGGCTGCTCGCCGGTACCGACCTGGTGCTCACGGTGGCCCGCCGCAGCCTGCTGGGCGCCCGCCTGGACCCCGCCTTGCGCCAGTTCCCGCCACCGCTGGCGATCGCGCCATTCACGTTCTGCCAGGCCTGGCATTCGCGCCGCGAGGGGGATGCCGGGCACCGTTGGCTGCGCAGGCAACTTCAGACTTTGTGTACGGCCACGGCGTTGGCCGAGTGCTAGGCTGTGGGCCGATCACCCGTGAAAGGATTACCCATGTTCAAGCGTTATCTGCTTGCCGGCAGCACCCTGCTGGCCATCACTGCGGCCCAGGCCGAAGACTACTCGCCCAGCTACACCCAGTGCATGGACAAGGCTTCCAGCACCCTGGCCATGGGCGCCTGCATCCAGGCCGAGACCAAATTGCAGGATGAGCGCCTGAACCGTGTCTACAAGCAATTGATGGCCAAGCTGGAGGGCCAGCAGCAGAAGGACCTGCGCGAGGTGCAACGCAGCTGGATCAAATACCGCGACGGCAACTGCGCGTTCCACGGCACCTTGAGCAGCGGCAGCCTCTACCGCATCGAAGGGGCGATGTGCGTGATGGACATGAGCAAGGACCGCGCGGCGGAGCTGGAGCGGGTGCTCAGCCCGGGGCAGTGAGGCAGCATCAGCTTACAGATTGGTGTTGTCACAACCCCTCCTGCGGGTTTCATCAATGCGCTATGAGCTGTATTTTTGTACAGCCCCGGCAGGGCAACGATTGCTCTGCCGGGATGGCTCATTACCTATGGGAGGGCGTCATGCCTGACAGCATCGATGTCGCCAATCACTTCCTCACGCTGGAAGGTGAGGCCGGCGAAATCTCCAATCTCAAGCTACAGAAGCTGGTCTATTACGCTCAGGGTTTCAGCCTGGCGCTGCTTGGCAAGCCACTGTTCGAGGACCGTATCGAAGCCTGGATGCATGGCCCGGTAGTGCCTGAGCTGTACCGCTGTTTCAGCCAGCATGGTTCCAACCCCATCCCCGCACCGGCTCTGTTCAAACCCACGATGTTCTCCCGCGAGCAGTCGCGGCTGATCGCAGAGGTGTTCGAAGTGTATGGCCAATATTCCGCCTGGAAGCTTCGTCAGTTAACCCACGAGGAAGACCCTTGGCGGGACAACTATCGGGAGGGCGCATTCAGCCGGGAAATACCTCGGCACGAGATGGAGCGGTATTTCAGGAACCACCTGGTGAATTGAACCATGGCACGCAAGCGTATCAAGGAACGAGACGCACACAGCGCCCAGATCAAAGCGCGGCAAGTCGCTTCCGGTGTGGATGACTCCGAGTTGAAGCCCCCGGTTTTTTCTTTGGAGTACCTGCAACCGGGATGGTGCATTGAAGATTGCCAGCAACTGGAGCGCGCCAAGATGCTGCAGAGGCTGCGCCAGCTCAGCCAGCGCACCTGGCGGGACATCCGGCAATTACACCGACACGGCTACGGAACCGAGACCATCGCCCATGGCAGCATCAAGGCTGCACTGCCCTCATTCCTTACCGAGGATGTTCGACTGTTGGCGTTCAGGGCCTATGACTTGGTGGCGATGGTCGGCTATCGCAGTGGCCGGGTATTTCATGTGATCTGGATTGATCGACAGTTCAAACTCTATAACCACTGATGTCTGCGGCCTTCGCGGGTCAAGCCCGCTCCCACAGGTACCGCACAAGTCTTGAGGTCACGCGGTCGGTGTGGGAGCCGGCTTGCCGGCGAAGCGTCCTTAGTGCTGCCCGCGCCGGGCCCGGGCCTTGAGGTACTCGCGTACTTCCCGTGCATCCCCGGCAAACTCGATGCGCCCGGCCTTGGCGTCGCGCTGGTAGGCGTACATCGGGTCGTAGTATTCCTTGAGCAACCCTTCGATCCAGCCCCGGTGCAGGCTCACGTCACCGCTGCGCAATTGCTCGTCGAGGGCCTGGCCAAGCAGCGCGGACAACCGCTGAAAACGCTCGCCACCCAGGCGCTTGTGGATGTTGGCCATGCTCTGGCGCAGGCGTTCGGCATACAGCCTGCGGCCGTCTTCTTCACCGTGCACCGCAACGAACTCGGCGCACAGGTTGGTCACGTAATCGCGCAGGATACGCGCCACGCGGCTGTCGAAACTGTCTTCCAGCCACACCAGCGGGTAGTGCTGCATGCCTTGGTAGAGTTCCAGTGGCACGGTGCAGCTGCCCACGATGCGGCCCTCGTCTTCCAGCACGAACTGGCCGATGCCCCGGTCGCGCTTTTTCAACACATCGATGGCCAATGCGTTCTCGAAGTCGATCTGCGCCGGTTGCGCGGTGGCGCGTTTGCCGAAGCTGGAACCGCGGTGGTTGGCATGGCCTTCGAGGTCCAGCACGTTGTCCAGCTGGTGCAGCACGTCGGTCTTGCCGGTGCCGGTGAGGCCGCCCAGCAGCACGAAGTCGCACTGCTCGACCGCCTGCTGGGTGGTTTCCAGCAGCAGGGTGCGCATGGCTTTGTAGCCACCAACCACCTTGGGGTAGTGGATGCCGGCTTCCTTGAGCCAGCCCTGGACGATCTGCGAGCGCAGGCCGCCACGGAAGCAATACAGGTAGCCGTCGGGGTGGGCCTGGGCGAACGCCGCCCAGGCTTGCAGGCGTTGCGCTTTCACCGCGCCGTTGACCAACTGGTGGCCAAGGGTGATGGCGGCGGCCTGGCCCTGCTGCTTGTAGCAGGTGCCGACCTTCTGCCGCTCCTGGTCGGTCATCAGCGGCAGGTTGACCACGCCGGGGAAGGCGCCTTTGTTGAATTCGACCGGGGCGCGCATGTCCATCATCGGCACGTCGTCGAGGAACAGCTGTTTCAGGTGGGTGCAGTCGGGGCGCATCAAATCACCTCGACTGCGTGGCTCTGTCGCTCCACCAGTTCACCGATCGGTGCCAGTGCGAGGTTCAGTTCGGCGGCCACCGCCAGGAACTCGGCTTCGCCTTCAGGGCTGACCGCCACCAGCAGGCCACCGCTGGTTTGCGGGTCGCACAACAGGTGCTTCTGGTCGTCGCTGAGGGCGCCGATCTTGTGCCCATAGCTTTCGTAATTGCGCAGCGTGCCGCCGGGGATGCAGCCTTCGGCCAGGTAGTGGTCGACGCTGGGCAGGCGTGGCACGGCGGCGAACTGCAGGCGTGCGGTGAGCTTGCTGCCTTCGGCGACTTCGACCAGGTGGCCGAGCAGGCCGAAGCCGGTGACGTCGGTCATGGCTTTGACGCCGTCGAGCTTGCCGAAGCGGCTGCCTGGGGTGTTGAGGGTGCACATCCAGTCGCGGGCCAGGCCACGGTCCTGGTCACGCAACTTGGCTTTCTTCTCGGCGGTGGTGAGGATGCCGATGCCCAGCGGTTTGGTCAGGTACAGGCGGCAACCAACGCTGGCGGTGTCGTTGCGCTTGAGGTGGCGCTTGCTCACCACACCGGTGACGGCCAGGCCGAAGATCGGCTCGGGGGCGTCGATGGAGTGGCCGCCGGCCAGCGGGATGCCGGCTTCGGCGCACACGGCGCGGCCGCCGCGGATCACTTCGCGGGCCACCTCCGGCGGCAGCACGTTGACCGGCCAGCCGAGGATGGCGATGGCCATCAGCGGGTCGCCGCCCATGGCATAGATGTCGCTGATGGCGTTGGTGGCGGCGATGCGGCCGAAGTCGTAGGGGTCGTCGACGATGGGCATGAAGAAGTCGGTGGTCGAGACCACGCCGCGTTCGTCGTCCAGGGCGTACACGGCGGCGTCGTCGCGCGAGGCGTTGCCGACCCACAGCTTGGGGTCCAGGGTCTGGGTGCCGCTCTCGGCGAGGATCACGTCCAGCACCTTGGGGGAGATCTTGCAGCCACAACCGGCGCCGTGGCTGTACTGGGTCAGACGAATCGGCTCGCTCATACGCACCTCTGCACAAATAGTGGCGCGATTGTAGCAAAGCTGGCCTTTGCGCCAGCGGCTCTTATAATTCCACTGCGTCGGCCATCGCCGCACCTTCCCCGCTATTGAACCGGAGAACCCCCATGCTCAAACGCCCTCTGGCACTCGCTGCCGGCCTCGTGCTGTCCTGCTGCGCCGTCGTTGCCCAGGCCGCCGATGTACTGCGGGTCAGCGCCATCCCCGATGAAGCGCCGACCGAACTGCTGCGCAAGTTCAAGCCGCTGGGCGAATACCTCGAGAAGCAGTTGGGGATGGAGGTCAAGTTCGTCCCGGTCGCCGACTACCCGGCGGTGGTCGAGTCGCTGGCCAGCAACCGCCTGGACCTGGCCTGGCTGGGGGGCTTCACCTTCGTCCAGGTGCACCTCAAGGACCCGACCGCCACCCCGCTGGTGCAGCGTGAGCAGGACGCCCAGTTCACCAGCAAGTTCATCACCGCCAACCCCGAGGTGAAGAGCCTCAAAGACCTCAAGGGCAAGACCTTCGCCTTCGGCTCGATCTCGTCCACCTCCGGCAGCCTGATGCCGCGCTACTTCATGTTGAAAGAAGACAACATCAAGCCGGAGGACTACTTCAGCCGCGTTGCCTACTCCGGTGCCCACGATGCCACCGTGGCCTGGGTGGCGGCCGGCAAGGTCGATGGCGGCGTGCTCAACGCGAGCGTGTGGCAGAAGCTGGTCGATGCCGGCAAGGTCGATACCAGCAAGGTGAAAGTGTTCGCCACCACCCCGACCTACTACGACTACAACTGGACCGTGCGCGGCAACATGGACCCGGCGCTCAAGGAAAAGATCAAGCAGGCCTTCCTCGCCCTCGACCCGGCCAAGCCTGAGCAGAAGGCGATCCTCGACCTGCAGGCCGCCAGCCGCTTCATCGAGACCAAGCTCGAGAACTACCAGGGCACCGAGCAAGCCGCGCGCGAGGCCGGCCTGCTCAAGTGAGTATCCGTCTGCAAGGGGCCGGCCTGCGCCATGGCCAGGTCCAGGCCCTGCACGCGGTCGACCTGCGTATCGAAACGGGCGAGCGGGTAGCGATCATCGGCCCGTCCGGGGCGGGCAAATCCAGCCTGCTGCACTTGATGGCCACGGCGGTGCAACCCAGCGCCGGGCGCCTGGATCTGCTGGGAATGCAACCCTGGGCCCTGTCGGCAGGCGCCCGCCAGCACCTGCGTGCGCGGGTGGCGCTGGTGCACCAGGCGCCACCGCTGCCGCCGCGCCAGCGGGTGGTGACGGCGGTACTGGCCGGGCGCCTGGGGCAGTGGAGCACCTTGCGTGGCCTGCTCAACCTGCTGCACCCGGGCGATGTGCCTGGGGTGCGCCAGGTGCTGGCCGAACTGGGCCTGGCGGACAAGCTGTTCGTGCAGTGCGGGCAGTTGTCCGGTGGCCAGTTGCAGCGGGTCGGTATCGCCCGGGCGCTGTATCAGCAGCCGCAGGTACTGCTGGCCGACGAGCCGGTGTCGGCGATGGACCCGGTGCTGGCTGATCACAGCCTGACACTGCTCAACCGCCATGCCGTGGCCCAGGGCGTGACGCTGGTGGCCAGCCTGCATGCGGTGGAGCTGGCGTTAGCGCACTTTCCGCGGGTGGTCGGTATCCGCGAGGGCCAGGTGGCTTTCGACTGCCCGGCCACGGCGGTGACCCAGGGCCTGCTCGATGCGCTCTATGCCAACGAACAGCTTGGGTCACCTGTTGCCCCAGGCTCGACCCTGACGGTACAGATCCCGCGATGCTGAACACTGACGCCCGCGATCCGGCGGCGCTGCCGCGTCTGCTGGTGACGCTGCTGTGCCTGGCTTTGCTGTGGCCAGGGTTGCAGCTGAGCGAATTGAACCCCGGTGTGTTGCTGCAGGCAGAAAACCGTCAGCAGATGGCCAGCTTCGTCGCGGGCTTCTGGCCGCCGGCCCATGACCGCGAATTCCTCGGCCTGCTGTGGCAGGCCACGTTGCAGACCTTGGCCGTGGCTACCGCCGGCATGACCCTGGCACTGCTGCTGGCAGTGCCGGCCAGCTTGCTGGCGAGCCGTGCGCTGTCGCTGCGTGCGGCGTCCCGGGGCGGCCGGGCAGGCAGCTGGTCGCGCACCCTGCGGCTGCCGGTGCGGGGGCTGCTGGTGTTCCTGCGCAGCGTGCCGGAGATCGTCTGGGCGCTGTTGTTCGTGCGCGCCGTGGGCCTGGGGCCGACCGCCGGGGTGCTGGCCATCGCCATCACCTACAGCGGCATGCTGGGCAAGGTCTATGCGGAGATCTTCGAGTCGGTCGACCAGCGCCCGGCCCACGCCCTGATGCAAGCCGGCAGCGGGCGGCTGGCGGCATTCTGCTACGGCATCCTGCCCAATGCGGCGGCCGAAGTGGTGTCGTACACCGTGTACCGCTGGGAGTGCGCGGTGCGTGCCTCGGTGGTGATGGGCTTCGTCGGCGCCGGCGGCCTGGGGCAGCAGATCGACTTGTCGATGCGCATGTTCGCCGGCGCCGAGGTGGCGAGCATGCTGCTGGCGTTCCTGGCGCTGGTGACCCTCGCCGATATCCTCAGCCGCCTGCTGCGCGGGAGGTTGGCATGAACCGGGCGATCAACCTGCTGGTGCTGCTGGCGATCGTTGCCGCGGTGCTGGCCTCGTTCGCCTACCTTGAGCTGGACATACAGGCCGTGGTCGGCAATGGCGGGTTGGCGCAGATGGGCGAGTACGCCGGGCGCTTCCTGGCTCCGGACCTGTCCGCAGGGCATCTGCGCGCGGTGGGCTGGGGCGCTTTGGAAACCCTGGCCATGTCCGGGCTGGGCACCTTGCTGGCGATGGCCCTCGGCCTGCTGCTGGCACTGCCCGCCGCTGGCCGGTTCGGTTGGCCGCTGCAGGGGGCGACGCGGTTGCTGCTCAATGCGCTGCGGGCAATCCCTGAACTGGTCTGGGCAGCGCTGACCGTGCTGGCTGCAGGGCTGGGGCCGAATGCCGGGACCCTGGCTTTGGCGCTGCACACCGCCGGCGTGCTCGGCCGCCTGTTCGCCGAAGCGCTGGAGAACGCGCCGCCTGAACCGGCGGCGGCGATCCGCCTGCAGGGCGGCAGCCAGGTGGCGGCGTTCTGCTTTGGTACCTTGCCCAACCTGTGGCCGCAGTTGCTGGCGTACAGCCTGTACCGCTGGGAGAACAACATCCGCATGGCCAGCGTGCTGGGCTTCGTCGGCGCAGGCGGCTTGGGGCAGATGCTCTACACCACCCTGAGCCTGTTCCAGGAGGCCCAGGCCAGCACGGTGATCATCGCCATGTTGGTGCTGGTGCTGCTGGTGGATGCCTTCAGCGACCTGGTGCGCCAGCGCTACGTGCGCGCCTGAACCTCAGGCCGCACGCGCCTGGCGTCGCGGCGCCGCTTCTACCGGCTCGGCGCCGAACAGTGCCAGCTGAATCGCCTGCTGGGCCTGGAAGGCCAGCGCGGCGCGTTCCTTGTCGGCGCTGGTGACCGGCGCCAGCAAGTGGATCACCACTTCGCCACGCTCCTGGCCGAACAGGCGCATCAGGTGCGACACCAGGTCGTCCTCGCCAATGAACGGGGCGATAGGGTCCGGCATGCCTGCGCGCAAGTACTGGATTGCCACCGGCTGCAAGGGGGTGCCGTGGTCGATGGCACCGGCCAGCAGGCGGCCATGGAAGGTACGCAGGCTGCGGCCATCGGTGGTGGTGCCTTCGGGGAAGATCAGCAGCGGTTGCTGCTGCTCCAGCTGGCCGCTGATCTGTTCGCGCAGGCGCTGGCCGTCGCCACCGCCACGGCGGATGAACAGGGTGCCGGCCTTCTCGGCCAGCCAGCCGGCTACTGGCCAGTGGCGCACTTCGGCCTTGGACAGGAACGACAGCGGGGTGAGCATGCCGAGCAGTGGGATATCGGTCCAGGACACGTGGTTGCTGACCCACAGCATTGGCCGTTGCGGCAAGGTGCCGAGCACCCGCACCTCGAAGGGCAAGGCACCGACCAGGCGCTGCATGAACATGCGCGTCCAGCGCTGGCGGCGTTCGAGCGAGGCCTTGAGCCCCAGGCGTTCGCCAACGGCGATCAGGCTGGCCAGGCCTAAGCCCAGCGCCAGGACCATGAACAACCGCAGCAGGCGGGCGCAGGCCCGCAGGCGCGGCATCAGACTGCCGCCTTGAAGTGGCGGGCGTAGCGCGGGCAGAGGTCGTCGCGCTTGAGCAGGATGAACACGTCGGCGACCTGGAAATCCTCGTCCCAGCACGGCTCCCCGCAGATCTTCGCGCCCAGGCGCATGTAGGCCTTGAGCAGCGGCGGCATCTCGGTGATGACGTTGCCGGGGATATCCAGGCTGGGCAGCGGGTTCTTCGGTTCGGCGCGCAGGTGTTCGGTGCACAGGTAGCGGTCGCGCAGGCGCTGCATGATCGCGTGGGCCTGCACGCCGCCATCCTGCATGGGGATGCTGGCGCAGCCCATCAGGTAGCTGTAACGGCCTTCGTTGAGCACCTCTGCCAGCTCGCCCCAGAGCACGGCGATGGTGCCGCCGTTGCGGTAGTCGGCATCGACGCAGGTGCGGCCCAGTTCCAGGATTGGGCCTTGCAGTTGCAGCAGGCCGTGCAGGCGGAACTCTTCTTCGCTGTAGAAGCGCCCCAGGCTGCTGGCGGCCTGGTGGTCGAGCAGGCGGGTGGTGGCCACCAACTGGCCGGTGGCCAGGTCACGCACGCCGATGTGGCGGCAGTGGATGTCGTAGTCGTCCATGTCCAGGCCCTGTTCGGCGCCCTTGAGCTTGGCCTTGAATTCGGCGCTGAACACCTTGTAGCGCAGGGCCTGTGCTTCCTGCAGGGCCGCCTCGCCAACCAGGCGTTCGGCTTGCAGACGGCGTTCAGGGCTGTTGTCGCCAGAGCGAGCGATCCGAGTCATTGCGAGTCTCCATAAGCCAGCCAAAGGGTTGCGGCCGGTCGGCTTTGTTGTGCAAAGTCAGCCTAGGTAGGGGTGGTGTCACCCCTGTGAACCTTTGGTGATGCTTGCGTGACACCCCCACAAGCCCTCTTCAAGGAGCGTCCGATGGCCTGGTTGCAACGACTCAACGACCCGCTGCGGCATCCGCTGGCGGCCACCCTTGGTGAAACCTACGCGGCATTGCTCGAACGCCTTGGGGGCGTCAGCCCGTTCGAACTGGCGGTGCTCGGCGGGCGGGCCATGGCCACGCCGGGGCTGGCGTTCCTGGTCGGCTACCAGGCCGCTTTGCGTGTGCTCTGGCCCAGCGCCCCGGCCAGCCTCGGCGCCTTGTGCGCCACCGAGCGGCGCAGCGTGCGCCCGGCCGACATGCACACCCGCCTCGACGGCCTGCGCCTGACCGGCAGCAAGGACTTCGTCACCGCCGGGCTGGATGCCGAATGGCTGCTGGTGGCGGCGCGCAGCGAGCAGCCCGGTGAGGCGGTACGGTTGCAGCTGGCGGTGGTCTACCCCGGTGAGCCGGGGGTGACCGTGGAGGCCTTGCCGACCTTGCCGCTGATGCCCGAGGTGGGGCATGGGCGTGTGCGCCTGGACGAGGCGGCCTGCGAGCTGCTGGCCGGCGACGGCTGGGATGCCTACGTCAAACCCTTCCGCTCCCTAGAAGACCTCTATGTGCTCGCCGCGCTGGTGGCCTGGCTGCATGGCGTGGCCCAGGAGTGCGCGTGGCCGCAGCCGTTGCGCCTGCGTTTGATCGGCTTGCTCGCCGGCTGTGCCGAAGGCAGTCGGCAGTGTGCGGACAGTGTTGCCTGTCACCTGTTGCTGGGCGGGTTGTTTGCGCAGTTCGAGAGCCTGCGCGCCGAGATCGACAAGGCCTTTGGCAACGGGCCTGGCCACTGGGCGCAGCTGTGGCAGCGCGACCAGGGGGTGTTGGCGCTGGCCAGTGCTGCCCGGGAAAAGCGCCTGGGCAAGGCCTGGAGCGCCGCAGGACTGTCATGAAAGCCTGAGAGGCTTGATTCATTTGCAAGGCCATCGCGGGGCAAGCCCGCTCCCACGCAGGGTTGGACTGCCCCCGAGAAGTTGGACGCCAATCCAACCTGTGGGGCCAGTCCATATCGTGGGAGCGGGCTTGCCCCGCGATAGGTCGCAAAGCAGCCGAAGGCAATCACAATGAAGGCAATACTGCTGGCCTTGGCCATGGTTATTGGCCCTGTCTGGGCCGAGGACTGGCCCACCTTGGATTGGCCGGTCGACAAAACCGCCATCGACTGGCAAGCCGTCGACACCTACGCCTTCCCGCCACGCACCACCGACCGCAGCGGCGTCCGCACCGACGCACTGCTGATCATCCGCGATGGCCGCATCATCCATGAGCGCTACACCGCCCCGACCCGCGCCGACACCCCGCACCTGACCTGGTCGGTGAGCAAGAGCGTGCTGGCGACGGTGATGGGCGTAGCCTTCGGCGAAGGCCGCTTCAAGCTCGATGAGCCTGCCGCCCGCTATTACCCGCCCTTGCGGCAACATCCCGAACTGCGGCTGCGCGACCTGCTGCACTGGGCCAGTGGCCTGGCCTGGCAGGAGGACTACGAATACGCACCGCTCAAGTCATCGGTGGTGGCCATGCTCTACACCCGTGGCCGCGCCGACATGGCGGCCTTCACCGCGGCCATGCCCGCCGCCAGCACGCCCGGTCAGCGCTTTGTCTACTCCAGCGGAGACAGCAATCTGCTGGCCGCCACCTTGCGTGGCATGCTCGACGCCGGCCAGTACGAGGACTATCCCTGGCAGGCGCTGTTTACCCCGCTGGGCATCGACAGCGCGGTGTGGGAGCGCGATGACGCCGGCACCCTGGTCGGTTCCTCTTACCTGTACCTGAGCGCTCGCGACCTGGCGCGCATCGGCCTGTTGATGCAGCGCGACGGGCGTTGGGGCAAGCGGCAGTTGTTGCCCGCCGACTGGGTGGCGTTCAACCGCGCCCTGTTCGCGCAGGCCGAGCCGATCCCCGGTGAGGCCAACCCAGGTGGCCACTGGTGGCTCAATCAGCCGCTACTTGGCCAACCCTTGCCCTGGCCTGCCGCACCGGCGGATACCTTCGCGGCCCTCGGCCATTGGGGCCAGGCCCTGTACGTGTTGCCGGCGCAGAAGCTGGTGATCGTGCGCTACGCCGATGATCGCGACGGTAGTTACAGCCATAACGAGATGCTCAAGCGCGTGCTGGCCGCACTGGCCGGGGAGGGGGCATGAAGCGGATTGCCCTGCTACTGCTAGTGGCCCTGCTGGCCTGGGCCTGGCACGAACGCCAGGCGTTGGCGGACTTCCCCGGCATCCTCTCGGCCTACTCGGCCAAGGAATACTGTTCGTGCCGCTTCGTCATGGGCCTCGACCAGGCGTACTGCCGGGGTTACGTCAAGCAGTGGCTGCCTCTGGGCCTGCTGGAAGAGGACGGCGCTGCTCGCCGGGTCACCGCCGAAGGCCTGGGCCGGCGCAGCCTGGCGGCCTGGCAGGGCGCGCGCGCGGGCTGCCGCTTGCTGCCGTGAAACCGTGCGGTTAAGGTTGACGGCCTTGTGTAACAGGATTTCACATGTTCAAGCCGTCCCGTGTTCTGCCCTCGCTGCTGCTGCCGCTGTTCCTGGCCGCTGGCTTGCCCGCCCATGCCAACTGGCACCTCGATGGCGAGTCGTCGCGGCTGTCCTTCGTCACCGGCAAGAATGGCAACATCGCCGAAGTGAACCGTTTCCTGGTGCTGCATGGCACGGTCGATCGCAAGGGCGCGGCCGAGGTGAGCATCGAGATGGACTCGGTCAGCAGCGGCATCCCGTTGCGCGACGAGCGCCTGCGTGACGAACTGTTCGACGTAGAGCGCTTCGCCGACGGCAAGGTGCAGGCGCAGATCGACCTGCGCCCGATCAACGACCTGGCCAACGGTGCCCAGCTCGAGCTGCGCCTGCCGGTGAGCGTCACCCTGCATGGCCAGACCCACAACTACGACACCCTGTTGCTGGCCACGCGCCTGGACGAACGGCGCTTCCAGGTGGTGACCCTGGAGCCGCTGGTGCTGCGTGCCGATCACTTCGGCCTGCTGCCGGGGCTGGACAAGCTGCGCAAGCTTGCCGGGCTCAAGTCGATCAACCCGTCGGTGCCGGTGAGTGCGGTGCTGATCTTCAACGCCCGCTGACATGCCGGGGCCGGTCTTCCCCTGGCGGGATGGCAACCAGTTCGAACTGTTGATCGACGGCCCCGAATTCTTTCCGCGCATGCTGCTGGCCATCGTGCGCGCCGAGTTCCAGGTTGACCTGGAGCTGTACCTGGTCGAAGGCGGCGCCTGCGCCGAGGCGGTGGTGGATGCCCTCGAGCAGGCCGCCCGACGTGGCGTGCGGGTACGCTGCCTGTTCGATGACTACGGCTCGCTGGCGTTCCCGACGGCCCTGCGCCAACGGTTGCTGGCGGCCGGCGTCTACCTGCGCTGGTACAACCGCCTGCGCTGGCGCCGGGGCTTGCGCAACCTGTACCGCGATCACCGCAAGTTGCTGCTGGTGGACGAGCGCTGGGCGGTGGTCGGCGGCACCGGCGTGACCGACGATTTCTGGCAGCCCGGCGAAGCCACCAGCGAATGGCACGAGGTCATGGTGGGTATCCAGGGGCCATTGGTCGGCGACTGGCAACTGCTGTTCGACCGTCAATGGACCGCCAACCAGCGGCGTACCGCCTGGCGCCCACCCGAAGGCTTTGGCCTGCCGCGCTTGCCGCAGGTGCCGGCGCAGGGGCAGGGCATGGGCCGGGTGGCCTATGCCGATGCCCGCCAGCACAAGGACATCCTGCATGCGCTGGTGCGCGCATTGAACAGCGGCCAGCAGCGTATCTGGCTGGCCACCCCGTACTTTTTGCCCACGTTCAGCGTGCGCCGCTCGTTGCGCCGCGCCGCGCAGAAGGGCGTCGATGTGCGCCTGCTGCTTACCGGCCCGCGCACCGACCACCCGGCGGTGCGCTACGCCGGCCACCGTTATTACCCGCGGTTGCTGCGCGCCGGGGTGCGGATCTTCGAATACCAGCCGTGCTTCCTGCACCTGAAGATGGTGCTGGTGGACGACTGGGTCAGTGTCGGCTCGTGCAACTTCGACCACTGGAACCTGCGCTTCAACCTCGAAGCCAACGTCGAAGCACTCGACCCGCCGCTGACCGCCGCCGTGGCCGCCAGCTTCGAGCGCGATTTCGCCCAGAGCCAGGAGGTCGACCTGGCCCGCTGGCACGCCCGCCCGTTGTGGCGGCGGGTGCAGCAGCGGCTGTGGGGCTGGCTGGATAGGCTGGTAGCCAACCTGCTCAATCGACGCGACTAGTCGCTTATATCGCTGACTGGCAAAGCGGACTATCGTGCAGGGATTGTTCCCATACAACGGAAGGAGTGGATGCGATGACGGCGAAGAAAATTCTCATGCTGGTCGGTGACTACGTCGAAGACTACGAGGTGATGGTGCCGTTCCAGGCCTTGGCCATGGTGGGCCATACCGTCCATGCGGTATGCCCGGAGAAGATCGCGGGGCAGACCGTGCGCACGGCGATCCACGACTTCGAGGGCGAACAGACCTACAGCGAGAAGCCCGGGCACAACTTCGCCCTGAACTACGACTTCGTCCAGGTACGGGCCGAAAGCTATGACGCGCTGCTGATCCCTGGCGGGCGAGCACCGGAGTACCTGCGCCTGAATGACAAAGTGCTGGAGCTGGTGCGGGCGTTCGACCAGGCGGGCAAGCCGATTGCCGCGGTGTGCCATGGCGCGCAGTTGCTGGCGGCGGCCGGGGTGCTGGAAGGTCGCGAGTGCAGCGCCTACCCGGCCTGCGCGCCGGAAGTGCGGCTGGCGGGTGGGACATTCATCGATATCGCGGTGGACCAGGCGCATGTGGAAGGCAACCTGGTGACCGCGCCGGCGTGGCCTGCTCATCCGGCTTGGCTGGCGGCGTTTCTCAAGGTGCTGGGGACGCGTATCCAGTGAAAATGTCATCGCGGGGCAAGCCCGCTCCCATGAAAGCGGCGATTCGTGGGAGCGGGCTTGCCCCGCGA